>JALYST010000180.1 GCA_030854665.1 Actinomycetota bacterium | reverse complement strand
CCTGCGCCTGGAAGTGCTCGACGTCCTCGTCGAGGAAGTGTGCGAACCGACCCTGGCGCTTCAGGTACTCGAAGACCGGCTTGCGCTTCTTGCGGCCCTCGGCGATCTGCCGCGTTGGGCCGGTGAGATTGCATACGCCGTCGATTACCTCGTAGAGAGGCCAGATCCCGCACTCGACGGCGAGGTGACCGAGCTCCTGCGAGTACTGCGGGTGGTAGTCCCAGCCCTTCGGGCACGGGTCTAGTGTGTGGACGAACGTCGGGCCGCCGAGCTCGAGCGCCTTGCGGATCTTGTTCATGAGATCCACGGCATAGGCAGCGCAGCCAGCCGCGATGTAGCGCGACTCTGGGTGCCCCGCCGCCAGCATGCCCGGGACGTTCTTCTTCCAGCGCGTGTGCATCAGGCGCTTCTTGGAGCCTGACGGCGAGAAGGTGGTGACGGCGCCGTATGGCGTCTGGCTCGAGAGCTGGATGTCGGTGTTCGCGTAGCTCTCGTTGTCGTACAGGAGCACGAGGCAGTTGTAGTCCTTGTGCGTGAGCGTGGCGGAGATCGCGCCGAGACCCATGTCCGCGCCGCCGCCGTCACCGCAGAACGCGATCACGTTGATCTTCTCGTCCTTGATCTTGCCCTTGCGCATCAGCACCTTGAGACCGGCCGCGGTGCCGAGCGCGGCGGAACCCGACGCGCCGAGCTGCGTGTGCATCCACGGCACGACCCACGGCGTCGTGTAGTAGGTCGTGTTCGCAACGTACATGCAGCCGGTCGAGCCGAGCACGATCGTCCGCGGGCCCGACGCTTTGACCATGTGCCTCATGACGAGGGCGGACTCGCACCCTTGACAGGTGCGGTGGCCGGACACGAACAACTCGTCGTAAGGAACGTCCTTGACGCCCTTGATCTGCGGAAGCGTTCCGGTGCCGTGGGTTTCTACTGCCATATCTAGCTCCTCACGCCGATCCAGTGACAGATATCACCGGACTTGATGTCGCCCGCCGCGGCCTTGGTCTTTTCGAAGATGTCGGTCGCCATCGGCTGCTCGATCTCGCGGCCGCCGAGGCCGGCTATGAAGCCGACGATCGTCGGGCGCTTCTCCAGCGAGTAGAGCGCCGAGCGCACCTCGTTGTAGAGCACCCCCCCGTAGTAGGGAGAGCCGAAGCTGTAGTCGCGGTCGATGACGCCGACCGCCTTGAACCGCGAGAGGCACTTCACGATCTCCTGCGTCGGGAATGGCCTGAACCACTTGAGACGCACGAGGCCGACTTTGTGGCCCTCCTTGCGGAGTCGCCGGATCGCGACCTTCATCGGTAGGGCGAGCGTGCCCTGGCCGAAGACGACCACCTCGGCGTCGTCGGTCATGTACTCGTCCAGGAACGGGCTGTCGCCACCACGGCCGAACAGCTTCTTGAACTCGGAGTGGGCCTCGGCCACCACGTCGTGGGCCTTCCGCATGGCCTGGTCGTTCTGCATGCGGATCTCCATCAGCCAGTCCTGGTCGACCTGCGGCGCGATCGTGATCGGGTTGTCGGGGTGGAGGAGACGATCGCCGAGATCGAACTTCGGAAGGAATTTGTCGACCGCCGCCTGCGTCGGGATCTTCACGATCGCTTGCGAGTGGGTAAGGAAGGCGCCGTCGAGCCCGATCGCTACGGGGAGGGACACCCGCTTGTCCTCACCGATCCGCCACGCCATGAGCGCGAGGTCCATGGCTTCCTGCGCCGTCTCCGCCCACGGGAGGAGCCAGCCGAGGTCGCGGACCGCGAGCGAGTCGTTGTGCTCGGTGCCGAAGGCGCCCGGGTCGTCGAGGGCGCGGTTGCCGCAGATCGCGACGACGGGAAGGCGCAGCCCCGCGGTCACCGCGATCGCCTCGAACGCATAGAACCAGCCCACGCCGCTCGAACCGACGAAAACGCGCGCGCCGACGGCGCACGCGTGCTTGACGATCTCGAACTGGCTGTGCTCGCCGTCCGCGACGATGTACTCGACGTCCATCTTGCCGTTCGCGATGAGCTTCGCGGCCGC
>JALYST010000171.1 GCA_030854665.1 Actinomycetota bacterium | reverse complement strand
GGTGCGCACGAACTCGAGCGGATCCTCGTCGATCCCGAAGGCGAGCAGGTGACCTTCGGCGTCGCCCGGCAGGACGAAGCTCAGCTCGGAGCTGGGGATGACCAGGAGCCGCTCGGTCGACTCGGCTTCCGTCCGTATCCAGTGATCCGTGATCGCCAGCACGTCGAAGCCGGCGGCCTCGTAAAGGTGCACGAGCTCCTCCGGCGAGAGCTCCCCGTCGGACCGGGTCGTATGCGCGTGCAGCGCACAGCGAAGCCAGGTGCCGTCTGTCGCGAGCGGGTTGACCGAGAGGGGCATGGCCGGAGACAACCCTAGTGCCCTTCCACGTAGGTACCGGATGGCCCATTGAAATCCTGGGCTGTCCAGGCCTACGATTCCCGCTCGGTCACCGGGTCTGAGAGGAGACAGATGGAGGACTACGAGCTCCAGGAAGTCGAGTTTCGGCGGAAGCTCGAAGAGGAGGGAATGAGCCGGAGTGCGATGCTGCGCCGGAGCGCAGCCGCAGCAGCCGGCCTCACGATCCTCTCCGGGCCTGCAACCGCGTGGGCGGCGCGCGTCGGCCAAAGCGAAGCCGATGCGATCCCCAAGAAGCTAATCGCGGCTGCAAAGAAGGAAGGACAGCTGAACGTGATCGCGCTGCCGCACGACTGGGCGAACTACGGCGAGCAGATCACCACATTTAAATCGAAGTACGGCCTCAACATCGACGAGGCGAACCCGCAGGCCAGTTCCGCCGTGGAGAACCAGGCGATTCGCTCGCTCAAGGGCGACTCGCGCGCGCCGGACGTCGTCGACGTCGGGCCGTCATTCGCAGGACCGGGTGCAGACGAGGGTCTGTACGCGCCGTACAAGGTGCAGACGTGGAAGTCGATCCCGGCGAGCATGAAGGACTCGAAGGCCCGCTGGTACGGCGACTACTGGGGCGTGATCGGGATCGGCTACAACGCGAATCTGATCAAGCCCGCTCCCAAGTCGTTCAAGGACCTGCTCAAGCCGGCCTACAAGAACAAGGTGGCGCTGAACGGCAACCCGCTGACGTCGACCTCGGCGGTCTCCGGAGTGTTCGCGGCCGCACTGGCGAACGGCGGCTCGGTGAACAACGTCAGTCCGGGCATCGACTTCTTCAGGAGGCTGAAGGCGGCAGGCAACTTCATCCCGGTGGACGGGACACCGCAGACGGTCGCCTCCGGCCAGACGCCGATCGTGATCGACTGGGACTACCTCAACATCGCCTACCGGAAGCAGTTCCCGGCCGTCAACTGGCGGACCGCGGTACCGACCGACGGCGTCTACGGGTCGCACTACTGCCAGGCGGTCAGCGCCTTCGCGCCGCACCCGAACGCGGCGAAGCTGTGGATGGAGTTCCTCTACTCCGACCAGGGGCAGCTGATCTACCTGAAGGGCTACTCCCATCCCGCGCGGTTCCAGGACCTGGCCAAGCGGAAGAAGATCCCGCCGGCCCTGATCAAAGCGCTGCCGTCCTCGAAGCTGTACGGGAAGGTCAAGTTCGCGACCGTCGCCCAGCAGACGGCGGCAAAGGCAAAGATCGCAGCCGAGTGGCCGACGATCTGAGTCACGCTGGCGAGCCAAGCTGAAGCGGCAAGCGCTCTCCGGCCGGACGCCCGTTCCGGCCGGAGGCGCTTCTCGCTTGCGTGGCTCGCGCTGTTGCCGTTCTTCGCCTACGCGCTCGGCTTTCTCTTCATTCCCGCGGCCAACACCGTCATCGGGGCGTTCCAGAGTCAGGGCGGCGGTGCGACGCTCGACAACGTCCGCAAGATCATGCATCAGCCGTATCTCGATGAGTACTGGCTGACGATCAAGGTCAGCCTGATCACGGCGGGCGGCGGGTGCGTAATCGGCCTCTGCATCGCCTACGCCGCCATCCGCGAAGGGACGCCGCGCTTCATCCGCACGACCCTGACGACGTTCTCGGGCGTCGCCGCGAACTTCGCGGGCATCCCGCTCGCGTTCGCGTTCATCGCCACCCTCGGGACGATCGGCATCGTGACCGGATTCATGCGCGATCATCTCGGCTTCGACCCGTACCAGCACGGCTTCACGATCTTCGGCGAGACCGGCGTCGAGCTCACGTACATGTACTTCCAGATCCCGCTGATGATCCTCGTGATCGCGCCCGCGATCGACGGGCTGCGCGCGGAGTGGCAGGAGGCAGCCTCGAACCTCGGAGCGAGCTCGTGGCAGTTCTGGCGCCACGTCGGCATTCCCGTTCTGCTGCCCTCGATCCTCGGTGCCTTCATCCTGCTCTTCGGCAACTCGTTCTCGGCGTACGCGACCGCGTACGGCCTGGCGGGGAACAGTGTCTTCCTCGTGCCGATCACGATCGGCTTCTACCTGAGTGGCAACGTCCTGTCTGATCCGCACCTCGCGCAGGCTCTCGCATTCGGGATGTTCGTCGTGCTGGCGGTGATGATGCTGCTCTACGTCCCGCTGCAGCGCCGGTCGGCAAGGTGGATGCGATGAGAAGGCGCTGGATCGCGCCCTCGGCGGCGGTGTGGATCGTCGTCGCCGCCGCGTTCTTCCTGATCCCGCTGGTGGCCACGCTGCTCTTCAGCCTCAGGAGCATTCAGACGAATAAGTGCTGTTCCGCCAATGCGTACTCGCTCATCGTCCACGACCACCAGTTCTGGGCCACGATTCGGCTCTCGTTCGTGCTGTCGCTCGAGACGATCGTGATCAGCCTGCTGCTGTTCGTGCCGACGATCTACTGGGTGCACCTGAAGCTGCCGCGCCTGCGGCCGGTGCTCGGCTTCATGGCGCTGATTCCGTTCGTCGTGCCGCCGATCGTCCTCGTCGTCGGGCTCCTGAACCTCTACAAGGGCGCGCCGGACTGGTTCTACGCCAAGCCGTACGGATTCCTCGCCACCGCCTACGTGATCCTTGCCTTCCCGTACATGTTCTTCTCCCTTGACGCCGGATTCCGCTCGATCGACCTGCATACGCTGACCGAGGCCTCGCAGAACCTAGGTGCGAGCTGGCGGACGACGCTGATGCGCGTGATCCTTCCGAACATCCGCGCCGCTGCCCTGGGCGGCTCGTTCCTGACGCTCGCGATCGTGATGGGCGAGTTCACGATCGCAAGCCTCTCTAACTTCAAGACCTTCCCCACCTACATCCAGATCGTCAACGAGTCTCAGCCGTATGAGGCGGCCGCCCTCGCGCTGCTCAGCTTCCTGATCGTCTGGGCGGCGATGCTCGCACTCCTCTTCATCGGTCGGGGCCGTCCGCGGCCCGCACAGGTAGCGGCGACGCGCTGATGGCGTACCTGGAGCTGCAGGAGCTGCGACGGGCGTTCGGCCCGGTGGTCGCACTCGACGGGATCAACGTCTCGATGAAAAAGGGAGAATTCCTCTCCCTGCTCGGGCCGTCAGGTTGCGGGAAGACGACGGCGCTCCGCCTCGTCGCCGGTTTCGACCGTCCCGATGGCGGCGCGATCGTGATCGACGGGAAAGACGTCACACGTATGTCGCCCAGCCGCCGCGACATGGGCATGGTCTTCCAGGCGTACAGCCTGTTCCCGAACATGACCGCCGAACAGAACGTCGAGTTCGGTCTGCGGATCCGCAAGAACAAACGGACGCCGCGGCGAAAGCGCGTGGCGGAGCTGCTCGAGCTCGTGGGACTGAGCCACGCCGGGAAGCGGTATCCGCACCAGCTCTCAGGCGGAATGCAGCAGCGCGTCGCACTCGCGCGCGCGCTGGCGATCGAGCCTCGCGTGCTGCTCCTCGACGAGCCGCTGTCGGCGCTCGACGCGAAGGTGCGCGTCCAGCTGCGGGAGGAGATCCGCCGAATCCAGACACAGCTCGGGATTACGACGCTCTATGTCACCCACGATCAGGAGGAAGCGCTGTCGGTCTCCGACCACGTCGCCGTGATGTGTTCGGGGCGGATCGAGCAGATCGGGACCCCGTCCGAGATGTACGGCGCGCCCGCCACGCCCTTCGTGGCCGAGTTCATCGGGACGATGAACCGCCTCGAAGCGGTGGTCCTGGACGGCGATCGCGGCGAGGTCGAGCATGGCGGCACGCGTCTCACCGTCGATACTGCGCGAGGCCGAAGCAGGGGCGAACGGGTGCTGGTGCTCGTGCGGCCGGAGCTGCTCGAGCTGGAGCCGTCCACGAACGGCGGCGGCGACAATACCCTGGCGGGGGAGGTCGTCACGCACACCTTCTTGGGGTCGGTGACGCGCGTCAAGATCCTCGGCCGCGAGGCCGAGCTCATCGCCGATGTGCCGACGGCCCGGGTCGACTCGCTTCCGGTTGGGCTCAAGATCAATGCACTCGTGCCTGTGGCGGGGACGAGGCTGCTCAGCCTCAATGAGGAGCCAGCGTCCGACGGGCCAGATCCGGGCGATCGGTGAAGATCCCCGTGACTCCGAGAGCCGCCAGCTCGAGCATCCGCGCCGGCTCGTTGACCGTGTAGACGGTCGTCGCGAGCCCCGCAGACTGCGCCCGCGCAACGGCGCGTGGCGTTACTCGCTCGTTGGCGAAGCCGACCGCCCACGCGCCGGCGGCACGCCGGATCGAGACGCCGAAACCGACGTGCTGGATCGTCCGCAGTCCCGGGCGGAGCCGGCGAACCGCACGGAGTGCTCCCGGCTCGAACGAGATGATCACCGCATCGTCGTCGACGAGCTCGAGCGTCCGCCCGACGATCTCGTAGCGCCGGTAGCGGTAGGGATGCTTCAGCTCGACCATCACGCCGATCCGCCCAGCTATCAGGTCGAGCACTTCCTCGAGCGTCGGGTAGGTGCCTGAGGGCCGGGGCCGGTCGTGGACGACGACGAGCCTGCCGTCCTTCGTGGGGTGTACGTCGAACTCGACGTAGTCGGCGCCGAGCTCGATCGCCCGCCTGAACGCCGGAAGCGTGTTCTCCGGCTCGTCCCAGGAGGCGCCGCGGTGGGCGATGACGAGCGGCGTCACATCATCCGAACAGGCGCTGCATCAGCTCGACGTCGATTGCGGGCACGATCTCGTCCGCCGCCGCGAGCCGCTCGGGCGCCAGCGTCCCCAGCACGGCGATACAGCGGATTCCCGCAGCATTCGCCGAGGCGATGCCTGCCTCCGTGTCCTCGAAGACGAGTACGTCGGACGCGTTGAGGCCGTCGTCTAGAAGCGTCAGGGCCCGAAGATAGCCGGCCGGATGGGGCTTTCCCTGAGCCACATATTCCGCGGCGACGATCGGGCCGACACTGGCCGCAAGACCCGCCGCCTGGATCACCGGCTCGATCTCGACCCGGGCGGCGCCGGAGACAATCGCGACCGGCACGCGGTCGGCCGCGTACCGGACCGCCGCGCGCACTGCCTCCGGCACGCTCGAGCCATCCGCGACGCGCTCGCAGTATCGCGCTATCCGCCGCTGGATGACCTCGTCCACCGACGGGTGGTCGCGACCGAGCCACGCACGCACGATCTCCGGGTCGGACAGCCCTGCGAGCTCGTCGAAGTACTCCTGCGCCGACAGCGGGCGCCCGTGCTGGGCGAAGAGCTCGCAGAAGATCTCGCAGAGAATCGGCTCGTCGTGCGAGAGCGTCCCGTTGAAGTCGAAGATGACTGCTCGGACAGGCAAGGGCCCGACGCATTATCGTCGGCGAGTGCCACTGACGGCTCTCGCACTTGCGCTTGCCGCCGCCTTCGTTCACGCGCTCTGGAACCTCCTGCTCGCGCGCGCACGCGACATCGAAGCGGCGACCGCAGTCGCGCTCCTCGTCGCCGTCGCCGCCTTCGCGTTCCCGGCCGCCGCTTTCTGGAACGTCGACAGGCGCGTGTGGCCGTTCCTCGTCGGTAGCGCCGCACTCGAGCTCGTCTACTTCGCGTTGTTGGCTGCTGGGTACCGGCGCGCCGAATTCTCGGTCGTCTACCCGATCGCGCGAGGATCGGCACCGGTGCTCGTCCTCGGCGTCGCCGTCGCCGGCCTACACGCCTCGACGTCGTGGCAGCAGGCGGCAGGCGTCGCGCTCGTCGCCGGCGGGATCGTGTTCGTCCGTGGCTTCGAGCACGGCGTAAAGCGCGGCGGCGTCGCCTTCGGTCTCACGATCGGCTGCTGCATCGCCGGCTACACACTCATCGACAAGTACGGCATCCGCTACGCGAACCCGGTCTCGTACCTAGAGCTGTCGATGGTTGCGCCGACGCTCACCTACGCGGCAGCGGTCGCTTCGAGAAAGGGGTTGAGTGCGCTCCGGGCCGAGATGAGCCTCGCAACCGCGGTGGCCGGCCTCGCCACATTCGGCGCCTATGCGCTCGTGCTTGCAGCCCTCAAGCTTGCCTCGGCGGCGTCGGTCGCAGCAGTCCGCGAGACGAGCGTCATCATCGCGACCGCGCTCGCGGGCGTTTTCCTGAAGGAGTGCGTCGGCTGGGTGCGAATGGCGGGGGCGGTGGCCGTCGCCGCCGGTATCGGGCTCCTCGGCTTCGGATAGCGGCCGGGAGCGGGCGGCGCAGGGAGAAGCTACGACGAGCTCGCGCCGCCACGAGCTCTCGTGACAGAGGAAGCTCGACTCGGAAGACGTTCCTTCTCCCTCGACGCTCTCCACCGTGATGAGTCCATCGTGCGCTTCGACGATTGCCTTCACGATAGCGAGGCCAAGACCGGTGCCCTGGATCGCTCGATCGGTTGCGCTCGCGGTACGGAAGAATCGTTGGAAGAGCCGACCCTGGTCTTCGTTGGACGTGCCCATGCCGTCGTCAGAGACCTCGATCACGCCCACGTCCGCGTGTCGAGATGTTCGCACAGCGACATGCCCGCCCGGCGGAGTGAACTTCAACGCGTTCGAGATGAGATTGTCGAGGACCTGGGCCAGCCGCGCCCGGTCGGCGTGCAGCTCGCCGAGCCCGTCAAGGTCAAGGTCGATCTCGATGCCTTTCTCTGTCGCAGCCGGCCGCGCAGCGTCGACTGCCTCGCGCACGAGCTCCTCGATGTGGGTT
>JALYST010000155.1 GCA_030854665.1 Actinomycetota bacterium | reverse complement strand
GGCGCGGCCTCGACGGCTTCAGCCTGCACCGGTTCCCCAGTTGGTGCAGCTCGCGGCCTTTCCGCAAGCTGCACAGTGATGTGGCAGGTGCGCTTGCGAATTCGCGCAACGCGGCCGCGCGCGCGCGCGCGCCAGCGCTTCATGACCGGCCCGCCGTCGACGTACGTTTCCTTGACGTAGAGGCGCTCCTCGGCGATGCCGTGATTTGCCTCGGCGTTCGAGACCGCGGATTGCAGCACCTTCTGCAGCACGCCTGCGGCCTCCCGCGAGGTGAACGCGAGGACGGCGCGAGCCTCGGGCACGCTGCGACCGCGGATGTGCTCCGCGACGAGCCGCGCCTTGCGCGGTGACATCCGCACGTACTTCGCCTGTGCGCGCACTTCTCTCGGTGTCTCCACGGTGCTCACGTTCGCTTCTTCACCTCGGTCTTGCGGTCGCCGGAGTGGCCGCGGAAAGTCCGGGTCGGCGCGAACTCGCCCAGCTTGTGGCCGACCATCTGCTCGGAGATGAACACGGGCACGTGCTTCCGGCCGTCGTGGACGGCGATCGTGTGCCCGACCATGTCCGGGAAGACGGTCGACGTACGCGACCAGGTGCGGATCATCCGCTTCTCGTTCTTCTCGTTCATCGCCTCGATGCGGCCCATCAGCCGCGCCTCAACGAAAGGCCCCTTTTTGCTTGATCTACTCATCCTTCTCCCTAATTTCCAACGAGCGGAGCGAAGTTCTAACCCCTGACCCCGGGAAAATGCGAAGCATTTTTCCGGGCATTACTTGCGCTTCTCCTTTCCGCGCCTGCGGCTGCGGACGATCAAACGGTCGGATTCTTTGTGCTTCGAGCGCGTGCGCTTGCCGAGCGTGGGCACGCCCCACGGCGTGACCGGATGCCGGCCGCCCTTCGACTTCCCCTCGCCGCCGCCGTGCGGATGGTCGACGGGGTTCATCGCCGAGCCGCGCACCGTCGGGCGCTTACCCCTCCACCGGCTTCGTCCTGCCTTGCCACCGGTAATGTTCTCGTGGTCCACGTTACCGACCTGTCCGATGGTTGCGCGGCACGTCAGCGGCACGCGGCGCATCTCGCCGGACGGAAGCCGGAGCACGCCGTAGCCTTCGTCCTTTGCGACGAGCTGCACGCCCGAGCCGGCGCTGCGGGCCATCTGGCCGCCCCTGCCGGGCTTCAGCTCGACGTTGTGGACGAGCGTGCCGGTCGGGATGTTTTCGAGCGGGAGCGCGTTGCCCGGCTTGATGTCGGCTGCCGGGCCCGACTCGACCATCGCGCCGACCCGCAGCCTCGCCGGGGCGAGGATGTAGCTCTTCGCGCCGTCGGCGTAGTGCAGCAGCGCGATCCGGGCGGAGCGGTTCGGGTCGTATTCGATCGCCGCGACCTTGGCGGGCACGCCGTCCTTAAGACGCTTGAAGTCGATCACGCGGTAGCGGCGCTTGTGACCGCCACCCTGATGACGTGTCGTGATGCGGCCCTGGTTGTTGCGGCCGCCCTTCTTCGTCAGCTTCTCGGTCAGCGCCTTCTCGGGCTTGGACTTCGTGATCTCCTCGAAGGTCGAGACGGTCATGAAGCGGCGTCCCGGCGAGGTCGGCTTGTAGCGGCGTACTGGCATGGTTAAGCGTGTACCCCCTCGAAGATCTCGATCGAGTCGCCCGGCCGCAGCTGCACGATCGCCTTCTTCCAGCCGGGCTTGCGCCCGCTGATCGCGCCGCGTCGCTTCGGCTTCGACTGCACCTTGGAGACGTTGACGCGCAGCACCTTGACGTCGAACAGCTCCTCGACCGCCTGCCGGACCTGCGTCTTGTGCGCGTCCGGATGGATACGGAACGAGTAAGTATTGCTGCCCTCGATTTGCGCGTAGCTCTTCTCCGACACGACCGGAGCGAGCAAGACTTCGTTCGGATGCAAGCTCATGACGAGGCCTTGTCCTTCACGAGGTCGAGCGCGTCCTCGGTGACGAGCACGGAGCGCGCCCACACGAGTGCGGCGACCTCGAGCTCGCCCGCCGTCGTGACGACCACCTTCTCGATGTTGCGGAACGACTTGACCACGTTCTGCTCGTCCTTCGTGACGACGACAAGCGGCAACTCCTGCCCCCAGGTCGTCAGCAGCTCCACGGCAGCTTTTGTCGAAGGCTCCGAGAAGCCCGAGCTGTCGAGGACCCCGAGCGTGCCGTCGGCAGCATGCTGCGACAGCACGCCGCGCATTGCCGAACGACGGGTCTTGCGATTCACCTTGACCTCGAAGTCGCGCGGTGTCGCTGCGAAGGTCACGCCGCCGCCGGTCCAGTGCGGCGCGCGCGTCGTGCCTGCGCGGGCACGTCCGGTGCCCTTCTGGCGCCACGGCTTAGCGCGCCCTCCGGAGACAAGCCCGCGGCTCTTGTTCGCACGCGTCCCCTGGCGGGCAGCGTTCATCTCCGCGCGCACGGTCTCGTGCACGACGTGCGGCTTCAGCTCTGCGGCGAAGACGGATTCCTCGAGCGCCACGTCTTTGCCCTTCTTGCCGGCCGAGTCGATGAGGGGTGCTTTCGGTGCAGCCATCAGTGGCCCGCTTCCCGTACTTCGACGAAGCCGTTCTTCGGGCCCGGCACCGCGCCTTTGACGAGCAAAAGGTTCTCCTCGGGGCGAACC
The DNA here is from genome assembly GCA_030854665.1 of Actinomycetota bacterium. Classification (GTDB taxonomy): domain Bacteria; phylum Actinomycetota; class Thermoleophilia; order Gaiellales; family Gaiellaceae; genus 3-1-20CM-4-69-9. Next base: position 2,084 of record JALYST010000155.1, on the reverse strand, counting down.
TCGTGGACGACGAGGCCGACCTGGGTCACGCGCTTACCACCGAGGCGGCCTGCCATCTTCTGCCCCTTGAACACGCGCGAGGGAGTGGCGGAGGCCCCGATCGAGCCCGGCTTGCGGACGTTGTGCGAGCCGTGCGAGGTAGGGCCGCGATGGAAGCGGTGCCGCTTGATCGTCCCCGCAAAGCCCTTTCCGTGGGCGATGCCGCTCACCTTGATCTTCTCGCCCGGCGCGAACACCTCGACGGTGACGTTCTCACCGACGATCGCCTCGGTCTGTCCCCGTAGCTCGAGCAGGTGCCGATACGCACCGTTGACGTTGTTCTTCTTGAGATGCCCGAGCTCGGGCTTCGTGACCTTGCGCTCGGCGGCCTCGTCGTACGCGATCTGGACCGCGTCGTAGCCGTCCACGTCGGCCGTCTTGACCTGCACGACGGGACAAGGCGCAGCCTCGATCACGGTCACCGGCGTGACGACGCCGGTCTCCGGATCGAAGATTTGCGTCATTCCCAGTTTTTTTCCGACGATGCCTTTCAACTCATTAGCTCCTGATCGAAATCAAATTTCATGTGAGCGCAGGTCACAATTTGATTTCGATATCGATGCCCGCCGGGAGGTCGAGCCGCATCAGCGAGTCGACCGTCTTCGGCGTCGGCGAGTGGATGTCGATCAGCCGCTTGTGCGTGCGCACCTCGAAGTGCTCCCGCGAGTCCTTGTCCTTGAACGGAGACCGGATCACGCAGTACACGTTCTTCTCGGTTGGCAGGGGCACGGGACCGGTGATGGTGGCGCCGGTTCGCTGCGCAGTCTCGACGATCGACTGAGCCGACTTGTCGAGCTGATGGTGGTCGTAGCCCTTCAGGCGGATACGAATTTTCTGAGCCAACGAACCGGCGCCCCTTCTACTTGATGACTTCGGTGACGACGCCTGCGCCGACGGTGCGGCCACCCTCGCGGACGGCAAAGCGCAGACCCTGATCCATGGCGATCGGCTGGATCAGCTCGACCTCCATGTTGGTGTTGTCCCCCGGCATGACCATCTCCTGGCCTTCCGGCAGCTTGATCGCGCCCGTCACGTCCGTCGTGCGGAAGTAGAACTGCGGGCGGTAGTTGTTGAAGAACGGCGTGTGGCGCCCGCCCTCGTCCTTCGAGAGGACATACACCTCTGCCTTGAAGAGCGTGTGCGGCGTGATGGAACCGGGCTTCGCGAGCACCTGCCCGCGCTCGATGTCCTCACGCTTGATGCCGCGGAGCAGGGCGCCTGCGTTGTCGCCTGCCTGCGCATAGTCGAGCGTCTTCTGGAACATCTCGAGGCCCGTGACGACGGTCTTCTCCACCTTTTCGTGGATACCGACGATCTCGACCTCGTTGCCCGACTCGATCTTGCCCTGCTCGATGCGCCCGGTCACGACGGTGCCGCGGCCGGTGATCGTGAAGACGTCCTCGATCGGCATCAGGAACGGCTTGTCGACGTCACGCTCGGGCTCCGGAATGAAGGAGTCCACCGCGTTCATCAGCTCGAGGATCTTCGGGACCCACTCGCCGTCGCCCTCGAGCGCCTTCAGCGCCGAGACCTGGATAACGGGAATGTCGTCGCCGGGGAAGTCGTACTTCGAGAGGAGCTCACGCACTTCCATTTCGACGAGCTCGAGCAGCTCGGGATCGTCGACCATGTCGGCTTTGTTCAGCGCGACGACGATCGACGGCACCTCGACCTGACGGGCGAGCAGGATGTGCTCGCGCGTCTGCGGCATGGGGCCGTCAGCTGCTGACACGACCAGGATCGCACCGTCCATCTGGGCGGCGCCCGTGATCATGTTCTTGATGTAGTCGGCGTGCCCGGGGCAATCGACGTGCGCGTAATGACGGGCCTCAGTCTCGTACTCGACATGCGACGTATTGATCGTGATGCCGCGGGCCTTTTCCTCGGGTGCGTTGTCGATCTCCGCGAAGCTCATCACTCCGGCCGACGAGGTCCCCTGCTCCGACAGCACCTTGCTGATCGCCGCGGTCAGCGTCGTCTTGCCATGGTCGATGTGACCGATCGTGCCGACGTTGAGATGCGGCTTGGTGCGCTCAAACTTCTGC
>JALYST010000032.1 GCA_030854665.1 Actinomycetota bacterium | reverse complement strand
TTCGTCGCGAAGGCGCTGTCGCCAGCGAGGGTGCGCGAAGTCTTCGTCGACGACGAGACGAAGGAGGCGACCGTCATCGTTCCCGACGACCAACTTGCGCTCGCGATCGGCAAGGAAGGTCTCAACGCACGCCTCGCCGCACGCCTCACGGGCTGGAAGGTGGACATCCAATCCGACACGGAGTTCGCCCAGGCGGAGGCCGCCGCGGCGTACGGTGGCGGCACCGAGGGCGAGGAGTTCACCGGCCGCTGCTCGGCGGTGCTCTCCAACGGCAAGCGCTGTCCGAACGAAGCGTTGCCCGGCTCGCGCTACTGCGGGCTACCGGCGCATCAGGAGCTTGCGCTCCAGGATGGCAACGGCTCGGAGCCGGCCGCCGCGCCGCTCGTGCCCGCCGAAGTGCCGGCTGTTGCCGAGGTGGACGATGTCGTCGCGGAGGTTGAAGGCGACGGCGCAGACGAGCCCGTGGCCGCCGAGCCCGCGGAGGTCACGCTGCTCGCAGAAGTCGAGCAGGTGCCCGTCGGACTTCCGGTCGATCAGACGTCTGGCGACGGGGAGACCGAGGAGCATCCGCCGGCTGCGTGACCGAGCCGATCAGAAGCTGCATCGGCTGCGGGCGGAAAGCTCCCCAGGGGCAGCTTCTGCGCTTCGCGGCGGTGGACGGTCAGCTCGTCCCGGGCGCAGGTCTGCCTGGTCGCGGGGCCTATACCTGTCACCGGCTCGCGTGCTTCGAGCGTGCGCTCTCGCGCCGCGCGTTCAACCGCACGCTACGGAAGACCGTCCAGATCGAGCAGGAACTGGCGTCCCTCTACACTTGAGCATCTGATGGCCAACGAATCCGGCTCGAACAGACCAAATCGCCCGATGCGGCCCCGCCAGGGCGGGGCTGGCTCGCGACGCAAGCGCCGCGTCGTGATCGACAACGCGGCTGCGCGTCCTCGCGACGCGCGCCAGCAGCAGCGCGAACGCGAGGCGTCACGACCGAAGACGCCGCGCGAGGTGGTGGCTCCGACCGGGCCGATCACCGTGCCGTCCGGCGTCACCGTCCGAGACCTCTCGCAGGCACTCGGGGTGCCGGCACCCAAGATCATCATGTTCATGATGGGTCTCGGGAAGGCCGTGACGATCACGCAGACCCTGGCTGACGACGAGGTCCACTTGATTGCGGCTGAGTTGGCGCCCGAGCGCGAGTTCACGATCAAGCATGCGGCCGATGAGGACGAGGAGCCGGAGAGTTACGAGGACAGCGATGCCGATCTTGCGCCGCGGCCTCCGGTGGTCACGATCATGGGCCACGTCGACCACGGCAAGACCACGCTCCTCGACGCGATTCGCAAGACCTCGGTCGTCACCACGGAAGCCGGCGGGATCACGCAGCACATCGGTGCGTATCAGGCGGAGCACAACGGCCGAAGGATCACGTTCCTCGATACGCCTGGTCACGAAGCCTTTACGGCGATGCGTGCTCGTGGCGCGAAGGTCACGGACATCGCCGTGCTCGTGGTCGCAGCCGACGACGGTGTGATGCCGCAGACAAAAGAGTCGATCTCCCATGCGCGAGCGGCCGAGGTACCCATCGTCGTGGCGGTGAACAAGATCGACGTTCCGGACGCCGATCCGAATCGCGTGCGCAGCGAGCTGTCGACGGAGGGCCTGCAGCCCGAGGAGTGGGGAGGGACGACGCAGTTCTCTGACGTCTCCGCGAGGGAGTCCCAGAATCTGGACGACCTGCTCGAGAAAGTCTTGCTGGTTGCGGACGCCGAGCTCGAGCTGACCGCGAACCCCACCGCCGAGGCCTCCGGGCCGATCATCGAGTCGCGACTCGACGTCGGTCGAGGGCCGGCCGCGACGATGCTCATCCACCGCGGCACGCTCCATGTTGGGGATGCGATCGTCGCCGGAGATGCCTGGGGGAAGGTGCGCGCCCTCTACGACTTCCGCGGCGACAAGGTGAAGGAGGCGAGACCGGGTGACCCGGTGGAGATCCTTGGGTTCGACAAGCCACCTCC
>JALYST010000152.1 GCA_030854665.1 Actinomycetota bacterium | reverse complement strand
AAACGCGATGACGTCGCCGATCTCGCGGGCCTGCGCGTAGCGGCCGATCGGGATTGCGGCTTCGACCCGTGACGCGTACTCCTCGACGGAAACATGCTCTTCCTTCGAGCGAATCTCGTTCAAGTGGATCTGGCGGTCCGTCAGGACGTGACCGGGCAGCACGGCGTTGACGAGGACGTTGTCCCGCGCAAATTCGTTGGACATCGTCTTCGTGAGAGCCGAAATGCCGGCCCGCAGCGTGCTCGAGATCGTGAGAAGGTCGTTGGGCTGCTTCGCGACGAACGACGTGATGTGCACGATCCGCCCCCAGCGGCGCTCTCGCATCTGCGGCAGCACGAGCCGCGAGAGCCGAAGAACGTTGAAGAGCGTCGAGTCGATGCCCGCCTTCCACTGGTCGTCGGTCAAAGTGAGAAACCGGGCGGCCGGAGGGCCTCCCGTATTCGTCACCAGAATGTCCACCGGGCCCCAGGCCTCCACCGTCGTCTGATGCCACGCGTCGAGGTCATCTCCGCGGGTGACGTCGCAGGGAGAGGCGAGGACCTGAGCGGCCGGCACCGCGGCCGCCAACTCGCGCCACGCCTTCTGGAGCCGCTCGGGATCCCTTCCGCAGATCGAGATGCGGCAGCCTTGCCGGGCAAGGGCGAGCGCGGTTGCCTTTCCGATCCCGTTCGAGGACGCCGCCACGAGGGCGACCCGGCCGCCGATTTTCAGATCCATTGGATTGCGAAGTGCCGGATCCTGTCGAAAACCGGCCGGGGGCGCGCCGCGCCGCCGGATCCGGAATGAACGCTACGCCGCCGTCTGGCTCATCTTTTCCGCCCGCTCGCGCGCTTCCTGCATGGTGCCGACCATATAGAAAGCCTGCTCCGGCATGTCGTCGCACTTGCCGTTCACGATCTCCTGGAAGCCCGAGATGGTGTCGGCGATTTTCACGTAGCGGCCCTCGAGGCCCGTGAACTGCGCGGCGACGAAGAAAGGCTGCGAGAGGAAACGCTGGATCTTCCGCGCTCGCGCGACCGTCACCTTGTCGTCCTCGGACAGCTCGTCGATTCCGAGGATCGCGATGATGTCCTGCAGATCCTTGTACTTCTGAAGAACCACCTGCACGGCGCGGGCGACCGCGTAGTGCTCCTCTCCCACGACGCGCGGCGAGAGAATCTTCGAAGTCGAATCGAGCGGGTCCACGGCGGGATAGATGCCGAGCTCGGAGATCGCCCGCGAGAGAACGGTGGTCGCGTCGAGGTGCGCGAACGCCGCCGCGGGCGCGGGGTCGGTCAGGTCGTCGGCGGGAACATAGATCGCCTGGACGGAGGTGATCGAGCCTTTCTTGGTGGACGTGATCCGCTCCTGCAGCTCGCCCATCTCGGTCGCCAGGTTCGGCTGGTAGCCGACGGCCGAGGGCATCCGGCCGAGAAGGGCCGAGACCTCCGAGCCCGCCTGCGTGAAACGAAAGATGTTGTCGATGAAGAGAAGGACGTCCTGGCCTCCCACGTCGCGGAAATACTCGGCGACCGTGAGGCCGCTCAGGCCGACCCGCAGGCGCGCGCCCGGCGGCTCCGTCATCTGCCCGTAGATCAGCGTCGCCTTCGACTTCGACGGATCGCCCGGAGTGATGACGCCGGATTCGGTCATTTCGAGATAGAGGTCGTTGCCTTCACGGGTGCGCTCGCCGACGCCCGAGAGAACCGAGAAGCCGCCGTGCTGCATCGCGACGTTGTTGATCAGCTCCATGATCAGAACCGTCTTGCCGACGCCCGCGCCGCCGAAGAGCCCCGTCTTGCCGCCCTTGGAGTAGGGTTCCAGGAGGTCGATGACCTTGATCCCCGTCTCGAACATCTCGACCGCCGTCGACTGGTCCTCGTAGCGAGGGGGCGGGCGGTGGATCGACCAGCGCTCCTTCGCGTTGATCGGGCCCTGTTCGTCGATCGGCTCGCCGATGACGTTCATTATGCGGCCGAGGGTCTCGTTGCCGACGGGAACGGTGATGGGGGCTCCTGTGTCTGTCGCCTTCATCCCGCGAACCATACCGTCCGTCGCCTTCATCGAGATACAGCGGACACGGTTCTCTCCCAGATGCTGAGCGACTTCCAGCACGACGTTCATGGCGATGCCGGTCGCCTTGCCGTCGT
>JALYST010000142.1 GCA_030854665.1 Actinomycetota bacterium | reverse complement strand
CTGCGATCGAGCCATTGATCCGCTCGCCGGAACACTTTTCCGGGAACGGATCCCGGAGGTGCTTGCAGGTCAGCCGCGCGCGTAACTCGGGCGTCGCCTGCACGCTGCCTCCACGCGTCCTCCTGCTCGCCGGTGTCGAGCAGGAAGAGCTCGAGCCGTCCGCCTAGACGGTTTCGTAAGTCGGCCACGATGCCGGTGTCGAAGAAGAGCCGCGATGAGAACGGATCCGGAAGAACGAGCCAGACCGGGTTCACGGGGCGGTTCGCGCGCGCAGCGCGAGGGCGATGCGGTCAGCGAGCGAGGCGCCGTCGAGCCCGTGGAAGCGAAGCGCTTCGATCGGTGTGCCGCAGGCCGGCCAGCCCTCGACGCCGAAGACGGTGACTGCGCGACCGTCCAGATGGCGGCGTAGCGAATCACTAAGCGCGCCGACCGGCGCGTGATCCTCGACGACGAAGATCTCACCGAACGGCTCGACGAGCTCGGCCAGCCACTCCGAATCGACTCGGTTGAGCCAGGGCATGTTCACGACTTGGACGCGCGCCCCGAGCGCCTCGGCCGCGTTGAGGGCTTCGTGCAGCATTACGGGCCCGTAGGCGAAGAGCAGTGCGTCCGAGCCTTCACGCAGAACGGTGCCTCGGCCCTGCGTCTCTGCGACGGCCGGGAGCTCGATTGAGCGCGGAGAGGGCCCGATTGCAAGCCTGAACGCGACGTTCTCGCGAGCGTCCTCGACCGCCCAGCGAAGGAGCGCGCGCGTCTCCTCGGAGTTGGCAGGCTGGACCACCGTCATGTTAGGCAACGCGGACAGCAATGAAATATCGCGAATGCTCTGATGCGACTTACCGGGCCCGGCCGGAATCAGGCCCGCATAGTGGAGTACGTAGACGACCTTCGTCCCCTCGCTCGCCTGGTTGTAGATCTGCTCGTTCGCGCGCGCGGCGAGAAAGCTGGCGAAAGAGTTCACCACCGGGAGCAGACCCTGGCGCGCGAGCCCTGCGGCCATCGACACCAGGTCCTGCTCGGCGATCCCGACCTCGACGAAGCGTGACGGCTGCTCGAGCTCGACGGCGCGAATGCGACAGTCCGAGGCGAGATCGGCGTCCAGCACGACGACCTCCGGCCGCTCGCCCACGAGCTGCAGCAGCTCGTCGCCGTACGCAGCCGCGACGTACTCGTCCGTTACACGACGGACGCCCGCCCCTGATGCCGGTTCGCCTTCGAGCGAGACGTTCTCCTCGAGCGGCAGAACCGGCTGCAGGTCCAGGTCCGACAGCTGCGAGCGCACGCGTGCGATGAGCTCGGCATGCGCACGTTCGAACGAATCGTCGTCGGGAGCCCCTGCGTGCCAGCGGTACGTGCCGTCGCCTGCGCGCAACGCTTCGGGATGCTCCATGAACGAGACACCACGTCCCTTGATGGTGTGCGCCACGAGGATCTTGGGGACGTCTTCCGGCGCCGCGTGCATCGCCGCAAACGCCGCTGCGAGCGCCGCGTGATCGTGACCGTCGCAAACCTCGACGTGCCAGCCGAATGCGCGCAGCTTTGCCTCTAGGTCGCCGAGCGCCAAGATCTCCTCGGTCGGCCGATCGGACTGGAGCTCGTTCCGGTCGACGATCGCCCAGAGATTGCCGACGCGCTGATGCGCTGCGGAGGCGAACGCCTCCCAGTTCTGCCCCTCCTGAAGCTCGCCGTCGCCGGTCATCACGATCACGCGGCCCCCGCGCCCCTGGAAGCGCTTTCCCCAGGCCATCCCCCTGCCCTTCGAAAGGCCCATGCCGAGCGAGCCCGAGTTCGCCTCGATGCCCGGGATGCCGAGGTCAGGGTGGCCGTCTAGACCACCCAGCCTGCGCAGGCGCAGCAGCCGCTCGGGCGGGATGACCCCGAGTGCATGCAGGGCTGCGTAGAGGCCCGGCACATCGTGACCCTTGGACGAGAAGAACACGTCCCGGTCCGGATGGTCCCAGCCGAGCTCGGCGACGTTCAGCTCGCGCCAGAGCAGGTGGACGACGATGTCGAGCGCACTGAAGCTCGAGCCGAGATGGCCCGAGCCGGCACGCTTGACTGCGACGAGCGCGTTTGCCCGGCACATGTCGGCGATGAGCCCAAGATCCTCGCGTTCGCGCACGCGCTCGAACTCACCGCGCGGTATCAGCGTCAGGTCTGCCATGGATGCTCCGTGAGGACGTCCTCGTTCACGTCGGCGCCCCACCCGGGCCCGGTCGGGATCGTCAGCTTACCGTCCGCGATCTGCGGCACCACTGTCGTCAGCTCTTCGCGCCATGGAACGTCGTCGACATCGACCTCGAGGATGCGCACATTCGGAATCGCGGCGCACCACTGCGCGGAGATGAACGTCGCGAGATGGCTGTAGTAGTTGTGCGGCGCGCAGTTCACCTCGAACGTCTCCGCGAGGTCGGCGATCTTTTTTGCCTGGTGGAATCCGTTCCAGATCACATCCACGGCCGCAACGTCCATCGCACCCGCCTCGAAGAAGGGACGGAAGCCGCGATTCGTGTACAGGTTCTCGCCGGAGCAGATCGGGATCGCGGAGCCGTTGCGAACCGCTGCGAGTGACACCGGGTCGAACGCGTCCACCTCGAGCCACATCAGGTCGTGGTCCTCGAGCGTGCGCGCGATGCGCAGCACGCCTTCGGCGGTGAGGTTGAAGTTGAGGTCGACGATCGGCTCGGCCTTTCCCTGCGTGCCTTCGGCGAAGGCATCGAGCAGCAACACCAGTGCCTCCTCGAGCTCCGGTGACGGATTGCGGTCGAGCCCGTCGCCGTGGAATCCGGGCATCAACACCTGCGGCTCGTCGCCGGGAACGACGATGTTCGTCTTGAAGGCGGGGAACCCCCGCTCGACTACCTCGGCACCCAGTTTCGCGACGTCCTCGTACGATGCAAGCTTTTCGGTGTTCGTCACCTCCCACGCGCGGGCACGTGTCGTCCCGCAATGCGACCAGTAGACGTCGACCTCGTCGCGCGTCGGGCCGCCGAAGAGCTCGTAGACCGGAACGCCGAGCGCTTTACCTTTGAGGTCGAGCAGCGCGTTCTCGATTCCGCCGATGGCCTTCTGGATCACCGAGCCGGGGCTTTGCCGCGTTGCGCGGAACAGATCCCAGACGATCCGCTCGACCGCCCGCGGGTCGCGGCCGACCACGAGCGGCGCAAGGTCCTCGATGATGCCGGCGAGGCCGCGCGGGGAGCCGTGGGAATCGGTTATCTCGGCCCAGCCGACTGCGCCGTCGTCCGTCGTGACCTTCAGGAAGATCCACGGACGCCACCCGGCGTCGCAGAAGAGCGTCTCGAGCTGCGCGACCTTCATCCCGCGGCAGGATACGGACGGGGTGGTCGCTCGACTCCGGGCAAGGTGGCCTCTCCCGAGTCCACGAGCGCACGGGCGCGGGCCCAGTCCTCCTCGTCGTCGACGTTGAAACCTTCGTGGCCGCTGGTGAAGAACGGGGCCACCATTCGCCCTTCGCGGGTTCCGGTCTGCGAAACGACCCGCGTCCAGGCGATTTCGAGCGCACTGTTCTGCACGTAGATCTCGGGCAGCGCCTGGTACTGGCCGGCGTGCCACGCGACATCCAGATGCGCCTGATCCAGCAACGGCCTCATCACTTTCCCCTCGACGACCCACATCTTTCCCGGGTGTTGCTTCACGAGCTCGACGGCGCGGATCGAGTCGGCTTCCGGCGTCGCCAGCAGTTGCTGGAGGCCTCGTTGCAGCACCTCGGGACCGCGGAAGGGGTTGGTCGCGCGCACGATTGCGAAGAGGTCGTAGTGCTCCCCGAGCTCCCTGAGCGTGTACTTCAGCCACTCGATGTCCGGCGAGGTGGACGTTGCGAGCTCGGACGGACGCAGGAACGGGATGTCCGCGCCGTAGCGCTG
>JALYST010000134.1 GCA_030854665.1 Actinomycetota bacterium | reverse complement strand
GGCCCAAGCCCGCGCACTCCTACCGCGTCAGCGGTACCCGATAGTCCTCAACCGTCCGGGCGCGGGCGCTGAGGCGTCCGCGCCCGCATCAGTACGCCTCCGGCTAAGCCCGGCACCGCCTGGTCTTAGCCTCCGGCCTGGATGGTTCTGGGTTGACGCAGGTCTACCCAATCCCCTCGTAAGAGCGCAGCTTTCGCCCGGCGCCCTACGTCTCGGCGTCCTTCGCTGGGAAGAGGACGGTCGGCACGTCTTCCTCGGCCGGGTCGACATCGCGTACGACCACGTCGAGCACGGTGACGAGGACCGCGGCGAGCGGAACCGCGAGCACCACCGCAAACCCGCCGAAGAGGATTCCCACCGCGGTGACGGAGACCAGTACGAGGAGCGGCGACAGGCCGACCGCGTCGCCGAGCACCCGCGGCACGATCAGGTAGTCCTCGATCAGCCGTACGACGAACACACAGATTCCTGCTGCCAGTGCGACGTGCCAAGAGGCAGTCGCTCCGACGGCGATCGCCAACGCGCCCGCCGAGATCGGGCCGATGACGGGGACGATCTCCACCAGGCCGGCGAAGGCTCCGATCAGGATGAAGTACGGCTCGCCGATCGCCCAGAAGGCGAGCGACAACACCGTTCCGACGAGCACGATCAGGAGCGCCTGGCCGCGCACGAAAGCGCCGAGCTTGAGGTCGATCAGGTCCCAGGTGTCGCGGAGCTTCTTCCGCTTCGGGCGTGCTAGGAGCGACGCGGCGAAGTCGACCGCGCGATCACGTTCAAAGATCCAGTAGGCGGCCGTGGCGAGGACGAAGAAGATCCCGAGCAGGACTTCGAAGACCTTCAGCGTCACCTCGACGGCGGGGTGAAGCAGTTGGCCGGCCTTGGGCACCTTGCGCAGGCGCTTGTCGATCGCCGTGAGGACGTCGTGCTTGATCCCCTTGGACTGTTTTGCCTCCTGGTGGATCTGCGCCTTCGTCGTCCCCCCCAGGGCGCTCTGCACCTGGTCCACAGCCCGGGGCACGACGAACCAGAGGGCAAGGGTGATCACGCCGATCAGCGCCACGTAGTGGATGAGGAGGCCGAGTCCCCGCGGGATGCCGGCCCGCGCGAGCCTTTCGATTCCCGGGCGTAGCGCCGCGGCCAGGATGAAGGCCAGAAAAATGAGCGCGAGGACGAGCTTCAGCTTCCAGAGCGCCAGCGCCACCGCGACGATCGCTATGACGATCAACGTCGAGAGAGCGGCCCGCTGCGCTGTTTGCTTCATGACCAGGGATCTTTCGCCGTCTGGCGAAAGCCGCAAACGCGATGATCACCTCCGGCTGGGAACGCGTCTGTCTCGACGAGCGGCGACATGTGGTCGTGCTGGCCGGCTCGTTCGTGCGCGCGCTCGGGCTCGCCGTCGTCGGCATCGGCTGCATGGCCATCGGCTGGCCGGCATCGATCGCAGGCGTTCTGCTGCAGGCGGGAGGCGCGGGCATCGCGCTTCGGGCGGTGTGGAGGTGGGAGCGGACGCACGTCGTCCTGACCACCGAGAAGCTCTTCATCGTGCACGGGACGTTCCACCGTCGCGCGGCGGCCGTGCGCCTCTCGCGACTCGGGGCGGTCGAGATCGAGCAAAGCCTGGTGGGGCGATTGCTGGGTTACGGGACGATTGTCGCTGGAGATCTCGAGATCGAGTATGTGCCGGAACCGCGCCGGGTTTACGGCCTGGTCGAGCGTCTCAGCGCCTGACTCGTTCTCGGCTCTCCAAGCGGGTTTGCCGGCCTCGGAACGAACACTTGTTCGATCCGATCCCCGTCGCTAAACTGGGCCGGTTATGGCGCAAGAAGAGCTCGTCGTCCACGGCGCCCGGGAGCACAACCTCAAGGACATCGACGTCCGGCTGCCCCGGAACAAGCTGATCTGCATCACCGGGCTCTCGGGCTCCGGCAAGTCCTCCCTGGCATTCGACACGATCTATGCGGAAGGCCAGCGGCGCTACGTCGAGAGCCTCTCGGCGTACGCGCGCCAGTTCCTGCAGATGATGGAGAAGCCGGATGTCGACTCGATCGAAGGCCTCTCTCCAGCGATCTCGATCGACCAGAAGACCACCTCGAGGAACCCGCGCTCGACGGTGGGCACGGTCACCGAAATCTACGACTATCTCCGCCTTCTCTATGCACGGGTCGGCCGGCCGCACTGCCCGGTCTGCGGCAAGCCGATCACCGGCCAGAGCCAGGAGTCGATCGTCGACCAGATCCTCCAGCTGCCTGAAGGGACGAGGTTCACCGTCAACGCCCCGGTCGTCCGGGACCGCAAGGGCGAGTACAAGGACGTCTTCGAGGAGCTGCGGAATGAGGGATTCACGCGCGTGAAGGTGGACGGCGAGCAGAAGCTGCTCGAGGACGAGATCACTCTCGACAAGAAGTTCAAGCACACGATCGAGGTGGTCGTCGACCGGCTGACGATGAAGCCCGACCTGCGCACGCGGCTCGCTCAGTCGGTCGAGACCGCGACGCAGCTGGCGGAAGGGCTCGTCGCGATCGACCTCGTCGACGAGGACCGGACGCTGCTCTTCAGCGAGAAGTTCGCGTGTCCCGACCACGGCGTCTCGCTTCCCGAGTTGCAGCCGCGGATCTTCTCGTTCAACTCGCCCCACGGCGCGTGCCCACGCTGCACCGGCCTCGGCTCGCAGCAGGAGATCGACCCGGACCTCCTCGTTCCCGACACCAGCCTCTCGATCTCCGAGGGCGCGCTCGTGCCGTGGTCCGTGGGCAACTCCGGGTTCTACGAGTCGGTCATCCAGGCGATCGCCGAACGCTACGAGATCCCGCTCGACGAGCCGTGGGAGAACCTGAGCGAGGAGGAAGAGGACCTCTTCCTCCACGGCACCGAGGGCGAGCGCGTATACGTGAGCTACCGCAATCGGATGGGCCGTCGCCGCTCCTACATGCTCGCCTTCGAGGGCATCATCCCGAGCCTCGAGCGGCGCTACCGCGAGACCGACTCCGCCAACCAGCGCGAGCGCATCGAGGAATACATGTCGTTCCGGCCATGCCCGGTCTGCAACGGGGCACGTCTGAAGCCGGAGGTGCTCGCCGTCACCGTCGGCGGCAAGAACATCCACGAATTCACCCAGCTGTCCGTGACCCGGGCACTCGAGTTCCTCGACCAGCTCAAGCTCACCGAGACCGAGCAGTTGATCGGGGCTCGGATCGTGAAGGAGATCCGCGAGCGCCTGATGTTCCTCGACAACGTCGGGGTCGGCTATCTGCAGCTTGATCGCGCGTCCGCGACGCTCTCGGGCGGCGAGGCGCAACGGTTGCGCCTGGCGACGCAGATCGGCTCACAACTTGTCGGCGTGCTCTACATCCTGGACGAGCCGTCGATCGGCCTCCACCAGCGGGACAACGACAAGCTGATCGGAACGCTCGAGCGGCTGCGCGACCTCGGCAACACCGTGCTCGTGGTCGAGCACGACGAGCAGATGATGCGCTCGTCCGACTGGCTGGTGGACATGGGCCCGGGAGCCGGCGAGCACGGCGGCCACGTCGTCGCCGAAGGGACGGCCGCGAAGGTCGAGCGCACCAAGAATTCGGTCACCGGACAGTTCCTGTCGGGTCGGCGCGTGATCCCCGTCCCGGAGCGCCGCACGGACGACCACGGCTCCTTCTGGGTGCGCGGCGCCACGCAGCACAACCTGAAGGACCTCGACGTGGAGTTCCCGGTCGGGAAGCTCGTCGTCGTCACGGGAGTATCCGGCTCCGGCAAGTCGACGCTCGTGAACGAGATCGTTCACAAGGCGCTCGCGAACAAGCTGCACCGGCACCGGACCAAGCCGGGCGACCATCACTCGGTCGAAGGGATCGAGGTCTTCGACAAGGTGATCGAGGTCGACCAGTCGCCGATCGGACGCACGCCACGGTCGAACCCGGCCACCTACACCAAACTCTTCGACCACATCCGCGAGCTCTACTCGATGACGCCCGAGGCGAAGGTGCGCGGGTACAAGCCGGGGCGGTTCTCGTTCAACGTGCGCGGTGGCCGCTGCGAGACCTGCAAGGGCGACGGCCAGATCAAGATCGAGATGCACTTCCTGCCGGACGTGTACGTCCCGTGCGAGACCTGCAAGGGCGCGCGTTACAACCGTGAGACGCTGGAGGTGCGCTTCAAGGGACGGTCGATCGCGGATGTGCTCGAAATGTCGGTCGAGGAGGCGCTGCAGTTCTTCGCCAAGATCCCCAAGCTGCGGCGACGGCTGCAGACGCTGGACGACGTCGGGCTCGACTACATCAAGCTGGGACAGCCCGCGACGACGCTCTCCGGCGGCGAGGCGCAGCGAGTCAAGCTCTCATCGGAGCTCTCGAAGATCGCGACCGGAAAGACGCTCTACATCCTCGACGAGCCGACCACCGGGCTGCATTTCGCAGACATCGAGAAGCTGCTCGACGTGCTGCAGCGGCTGGTCGACTCGGGCAACACCGTTCTCGTGATCGAGCACAATCTCGACGTGATCAAGCAGGCCGATTGGATCATCGACCTCGGTCCCGAAGGCGGCGAGGCCGGCGGCGAGATCATCGCGACGGGGACGCCGGAGCAGATCGCCGAGGCGGACGAGTCGGCGACTGGGCAGTTCCTCCAGCACGTGCTGCCCAAGGCTGCGGTCGCTGCTGCCTGACGCAACCGCACGGGCCGCGGTGCGCAACGACCAGAAAGCGTGGTTTCTACGCGTGCTGCTCGTGCTCCAGAGCCCACGCCCGGTTTTTGCGGCGCTTCGCGACGACTCCGACGAGGCCGCCGAGGCGCGGCAAGACGCGGCGGGGGCGATCATCTGGCTGGCCGGCATCGCAATGGTGCTGGCCACGACCGTGGCGAGCACGCTGCTCGACGACCCTGAGCGCGACTGGCTCGTGCTCGTCGTCTGGGCTTTCCTCGCGGGCGGGCTGTCCGGCTTCACGCTCTACTTTTTCCTCGGGAAGGTCTTGCACGTTGCGCTCCGCCGGCTCGGCAGCCGCGGTAGCTTCCGGCGTGCACGCCACCTGCTGGCCTTTGCCGCGGCGCCTCTCGCGCTTGCGCTCTTCGTTTACTGGCCCGTTCGGATCGCGATCTACGGAGAGGATCTGTTCCGGTTTGGCGGGTCAGACGGTGGCACGACCGGAACCGTGTTCGCCTGGATCTTTTACGTGTTCCTTGTCTGGGCGCTTGTCCTGCTCGTCGTCGGTGTGCGCACCGTGCACGGGTGGACCTGGGCGCGCTCGATCGCCGGCGTTTCGTGGGCCGCCGCGATCGGCGCGGGGCTAGCCGTCGCCGTGACGCTGCTCTACGCGGCGGGCTAAGAACAGCTCGAGCTCGTCCTCCGACATCGC
The DNA here is from genome assembly GCA_030854665.1 of Actinomycetota bacterium. Lineage (GTDB taxonomy): Bacteria > Actinomycetota > Thermoleophilia > Gaiellales > Gaiellaceae > 3-1-20CM-4-69-9. The sequence continues at coordinate 7,303 of JALYST010000134.1, read as the reverse complement.
GTAGGTGTGCTCGGGCGCGGGATAGACGCCGCTCCGGACTTCTTCGGCATACGTCGCGAGCGCTCCACGTATCTCATCCGCGAGATTGGCGTAGCGCTTGACGAAGCGGGGTGTACGCCCCTCGGTCAGGCCGAGCAGGTCGTGGTACACGAGAACCTGTCCATCGCAGGCGGCTCCCGCGCCGATCCCGATCGTCGGCACGGTGAGCGACTCGGTGATGCGCGCGGCGACCGGCACGGGAACGGCTTCGAGCACGATCGCAAAGCAGCCGGCCGCCTCGAGCGCCAGAGCGTCGGCCAGGAGCTGCTGTGCTTTCGCGGCCGTCCGGCCCTGTGTCTTGAACCCGCCGAGAATCGTTTCCGACTGCGGTGTCAGGCCGACGTGCCCCATCACGCCGATGCCGGCGGAGACGATTGCGCTCACCCGCGAGAGCGAGGGCCCGGCGCCTTCGAGCTTGACGACGTCGGCGCCGGCTTCCTTGATGAACCTGATCGCGTTGCGCACGGCGTCTTCGTCGGAGACGTGGTAGCTCCCGAACGGCATGTCGCCGACGATCAGAGGCCGCTCGACGGCACCGGACACGGCGCGGGTGAGAAAGAGCATCTCCTCCATCGTCACCGGGACGGTCCCGTCGTGGCCGAGCACGACCATCCCCGCGGTGTCACCCACCAGCAAAACGTCGATGCCCGCCTGTTCCGCAAAGCGCGCGCCCGGCGCGTCGTACGCGGTGACCATGACGATCTTCTCGCCGCGGCTTTTCAGGTCGGTGAGATGCGTCAGCGTGAGCTTCCCCGATTTCACTTCAGCTCTCCTTCCAGTACGACGTTGTCGATGAGTCGTGTCGAGCCGACACAGGCCGCGGCAACGAGGAGCGTGACGCCGTCGAGGGCGAGCAGCTCCACGTACTCGGGCTGGAGACCGTTGAGGACGCTGCGTGCGGCAGTCACGGGGTCCGACCCTTCCGAATGTGCCGAAAGGCCGGCCTCGAGCGCCCGTGGCAACGCCAGGGCCCGGTCACGCTCTTCCTTCGAGAGGTAGGCGTTTCGCGACGATAGGGCCAGGCCGTCCGCATCGCGAACGGTCGGCACGACGCGCAGGTCGAGATCGACGTCCAGGTCGCAGATCATCCGACGCAGGACGGCCGCCTGCTGGGCGTCCTTCTGGCCGAAGTACGCAACCTGTGGCTGCACGATGTTGAAAAGCTTCAGGCACACGGTGGCGACGCCCCGGAAGTGCGCCGGGCGCGCAGTGCCTTCCGCTCCGGTTTCTTCCACGTCGACCCAGGTCGCGTATCCGTCCGGGTACATCTCCTCGGCGGACGGCGTGAACAGGATGTCGACGCCGGCTGCTTCCGCCAGTTGCGCGTCGCGTAGCTCGTCGCGCGGATAACGCGACAGGTCTTCAGTGGCGCCGAACTGGGTCGGGTTGACGAACAGGGACACGGCCACGGTTTCGCAGTCTTCGCGCGCCGCGCGGAACAGAGCGAGATGTCCTTCGTGGAAGGCGCCCATCGTCGGCACGAGCCCGACGCGCCTGCCGCCCGCGAGCTCGTGGCGCACTTCTCGGATCGTGCGCACGGTCTTCACTGTGTCGTCGCCTCTGCGAGCACGTCGTAGAGGGGCTCGAGCTCGGGCTTCGCCGCGCGGATTGCACGGCGGTGCGCCTCCACCGTCGCCCAATCGCCGCGCTCGATGGGACCGGTGAGCTCGAAGCCGTTGTCGATCGTCCTGCGCATCAGGGGCACGAGCGCATCGGGCGGCGCACCCGCAGCGCGGAGGAGCTCGGACGCCACCGCGTGCAGCGTCACGAGGTAGTTCGATGCGATCGCAGCGCCTGCGTGGTAGAGGGGACGTGCATCGTCGGCGAGCTCGAACGGCTTCAGGCCGAGGGTTTCCGCCAACCAGAACCCTGCGGCGCTGGCCTGTTCCCCTTCCGCGGTGACCGCGGCCCACGCTCCGTCGAGCTGCTCGGGTCCTCGCGCGCGAGTGAACGTCTGGAGCGGGTGCATCGAGAAGCGCCGCCGGTGCGGATCGAGGGCCGACAACGGCGAGGCTCCGGAGACGTGCGCAACCCATGGGCCTTCCTCGAGCGCTCTCGCCACCTCCGTGATCGAGTTGTCCGGCACGCAGAGGAGGACCAGTCGACCATCGTCGCCCACGGCGACGCCCCGCTCGCGCAGGCGAGCCGAGACGGCCGAGCCGACTCGGCCGGAACCGATGACCTTGACGCTCTCGAACACTCGAAGCTCCAGTTCCTTAGCGGATACCGGGCATTGGAAGCGTACACGGGCAGTGCTACCCTGCCGTGCCTCGTGGGTCGTCGCTTCCTCCTGGGGCTTGCCCTCGCCGTGACGCTGGTCGCCCCAGGCCGGGCGAGCGCGGCGGTCAACCTTTCGCCCTGTCCGGAGGCCACAAACGGGCTCCAGTGCGGGACCGTGGACGTCCCGCTCGATCGGAGCGGAGGCGTGCCCGGCACGATTCCGCTCCATGTCGAAGTCCTGCCGGCGAGCGGGCTGCCGCGCGGGACGATGTTCCTGATCGCAGGCGGCCCGGGGCAGGGATCTGCCGGCGCCTACGGTCTGAGCTCTGCCAAAGAGATGCAGGACATGTTCCCCGGCTACACGCTCGTGGCCTTCGACAATCGAGGCACCGGCAAATCCGGCGTGATCCGATGTCCGGGACTGCAGACCTCGCAGACGTCGACAATCGAACAGGACGCGGCGCTGGCTCGGGCCTGCGCCGAGATCATCGGACCACAGCGAGTGTTCTACGCGACGCGCGACCACGCGGAGGACATGGAGTCGGTGCGGGTCGCGTTGGGATTGGGGCGCGTCGGTCTCTTCGGCGTGTCTTACGGAACGAAGCTTGCGGTCGCCTACGCGCTGGCGCACCCCAGCGCCGTCGAGCGGATCGTCCTCGACTCGGTCGTCGTGCCCACGTTCCCGGACCCGTTCGAGCGAAATGTTCTCCGCGAGATGCCGGGGACGCTGACCGAGTTCTGTGCGGGTGGCATCTGCCGCGGAGCGACCTCGGATTTCTCGGGCGACGTCGTCAAGCTCGCGAATCGCCTCGAGGCCCGTCCGGTGAAGGGAAAGGTCATCGCGCCCGACGGTCGGCTCCGGACTCTGCAGATGAACGGTGAAGACCTCGTCTCGATGATCATCGACGCGGATCTCTCGCCCGGCCTTGCAGCCGAAGCTCCTGCTGCCGTCCACGCCGCACTGCTCGGGAACGCGCGCCCGCTGTTGAGGCTGTACGACCTCGATCTGAGGACAAGTGAGTTGGCCCCGGAAGATCTCAGCTTCGGTCTCTACGCCGCGACGAACTGTGCCGACGGTCGCTTCCCCTTTGCTCCGAACACTCCGCCCGCTGCGCGCAGACCGATTCTGGACGCAACGATCGCAGCCTTGCCGCCCGGCAGTCTGGGGCCATTCGGAAACTGGGGCGCACGCATGGGGACGGCTTACTTCTGCGAGCAGTGGCCGACGCCGGCCGGAAACACTCCGCTCGGGCCGGGACCACTGCCGAACGTGCCCGTGCTCGCCCTCAACGGCGACTTCGATCTACGCACACCCACGGCGAATGCGATCACAGTCATCTCCGCGTTCCCGCAGGGCCAGCTGGTCACCGTGCCCGGCGTTGGGCACAGCGTGACTTCAGCCGACTTCTCAGGCTGCGCGGCTGAGGCGGTCAGACGGTGGATCCTGGGGACACTCGGGACTTTTCGCGCGGCGTCGTGCCCCCGTGTGCCGCCGGTAGCGAAGATTCTGGGAGCTTTTCCGCCTCGTCCTGCGAAGCGGACGGTGAAGGCAACACTGGCGGCTGCTGCGAAAACGGTACGGGAAGCCCAGGCGACCTGGCTACAGATCGTTCTCTCCCCGGCGTCTTTTGCTCCGCGCGGTCTCTACGGCGGCAAGCTCGTGCTCGCAAAGGGGGGACTGAGCTTCACTCTGAGCCGCTACAGCGCAGTTCCCGGGGTCGCGGTGAGCGGGAAGGTCGAGTTCGTCGCCGTGGGCCCGCCTTTGCTGTACAAGGGAACGGTTCGTGTTGCGGGTGGGGCAGCCGTCGCGGGCACGCTCACATTTTCGAAAGACTCGATCTCCGGCAAGCTCGGCGGCCGCGCCGTCAAGAGCAGCTACTAAGCGTCAACCGCCGTCGCGCGGGAGACGATGCGTGTCAGGTCACTGCGTGAACGGACATCGAGCTTACGGTACGCGTTCCGCAGGTGGAACTCGACCGTCTTGACGCTGAGATAGAGAGCGGTTGCAACCTCACGATTTGTCGCCCCCTCGGCGACAGCTCGCGCTACTGCGAGCTCCTGCGCCGTCAGGTCGACCAACCCGACCGGGTGGTCGGTACGAGCCCGGCTGGCGGTCGACCTGAGCTCGCGACGCGCGCGGTCAGCCCAGGGTTTGGCAGGCAGACGCTCGAAGACCTGCAAGGCCGCGTCGAGTGGCTCGCGTGCGCAGGCACTCGCCGGTCGGCGCGCCGCAGGCGCTCGCCGAAGAGGAGCTTGGTGCGCGCGGCCTCGAATACCGTGCTGGGGAGCGCTTCGTCGGCCTCGATAGCGCGCGCGAACGACGCCTCCAGCCAGCCTGAAGACGGTGGAGTGGAGCCTCACGCGGGTGTACCGGAAGCTCGGGGTCAGGTCGCGGACAGAGCTGGTGATCCAGAGGCGGAACGCCGGCTGACGGCAAGCGGAGGGGTCGGTGGGGCCGCCCCCTCTGTCATCTGCCGCTCGTCCGGCAGGCCCCGTAAACTGCCCGAGCGATGCCGATGTACGAGTACGTCTGCATGAAGTGTGAGGAGCACTTCGAGGAGCTCGTCCGGGGGGATCAGGTGGTTGCCTGCCCGGAGTGCGCTGCGACCAACGTCGCCCGCCAGCTCTCGACGTTCTCGATGGTCGGCACCGCCGGGCAGACCGGCGCATTCACCACTGGCGGCGGCTGTTGCGGCGGAAGCTGTGGCTGCGGTCATTGAACTCACTCGCGTAGACGAGCTCCGCGCCTTCGGCGAGGCGGTCTCCGGCTGCACCAAGTGCGCGCTCGCCGGAGGCCGCACGCAGGTGGTCTTCGGTGCCGGCGACCCGAACTCGGATCTGATGTTCGTCGGCGAGGCCCCCGGCTTCCACGAGGACAGGCAGGGAGTGCCGTTCGTCGGAGCCGCCGGGAAGCTGCTCGAGCAGCTGCTCGCCGGCATCGGTCTTGGTCGCGACGAGGTGTACATCGCGAACGTTCTCAAGTGTCGTCCGCCAGGCAACCGCGACCCGCTGCCGGAGGAGATCCAGGCCTGCGAGTCGCATCTCTGGCGGCAGATCGAGCTGATCGACCCGCGCGTCGTCGCGACGCTCGGTAACTTCGCCACAAAGCTCCTGTCTGGACGGCCCACCGGGATCACGCGCGTCCATGGCCAGGAACAGGAGGTGACGCTCGGCGGACGGCGTGTGCTGCTCTACCCGATCTATCACCCGGCCGCCGCGCTGTACACACCGCGCATGCTCGAGGTGCTCCAGGACGACTTCGCCAGATTGCCCGAGCTGATGGGCCGCGAGGTTGCTCCGCCGCAGCCTGTCTATGTGGCACCGGTCGTCGCAGAGCCCGCCGTGCAGCTCGGGCTGTTCTGATCAAGACTCACTCGCCGGCAGAGACGGAGCAGGTTGCCGCGACGCTCGCCGCAGATCTGCGGCCGGGCGATATCGTCACCGTGTCGGGTGACCTCGGCTCCGGCAAGACGACCTTCGTGCGCGGCGCGTGCCGCGCACTCGGCGTCGAAGGAGCGGTCACGAGCCCGACGTACACGATCGGCCACCGCTACAAGGGTCGCTTCGACGTGTCGCATCTCGACCTCTTTCGCTTCAGTGGGGTCTCGGCGGCGGAGTGGGGAGACCTCGAGCCGTACTTCGACGATGCCGTTGTCTTCGTCGAGTGGCCTGAAGCAGGCACCGGTGTTCTTCCCGCTGCTCGGGTCGAGGTGCGGCTCGAGCACGGCGACGGAGAAGAGCAGAGGCTTGTCACGATTCACGGCGATGCTGATCCTGGCCTTCGACACAGCGACTGACGTCGCGACGAGCGCGCTCGTCTCCGACGGAGAGGTGCTGGGCGAGCGCACGTCGCGCGCAGTCACGGTGCTGGAGGACGTCGACGCCCTGCTTCGGCAGGCGGGTGCGCACACGCGCGAGCTCGAAGGAGTCGCCGTTGGCATCGGGCCGGGCAGCTTCACCGGCGTCCGCATCGGGCTTGCAACCGCGCGCGGGCTCGCGCTCGCGCTGGGGGTTCCCGTGGCCGGCGTCTCGACGCTCGACGCGCTCGCCGCGGGTGCGCCTGGTGCAATGCCCGTCGTTGATGCGAGGCGCGGAGAGGTCTTCGTGCTCCAGGGCGAACCTCGAGTGCTCCCACCCGATCAGCTGGAGCTCCCTGCAGGCACCGTCTGTGTAGGCAGCGGCGCCGTTCGCTACAGGTCCGTGCTGGAAGCCGCGGGTGCCGAGGTTCCGCCTGACCAGGACGAGCGCCATATCCCGCGGGCCCGCTTCCACGCACAGCTCGCCAGGGACTTCGGCCCGGCCGAATCGGTCGAGCCGATGTACCTGAGAGTCCCTGACGCTGATAAAACAAGGAAATGAGCGTGTCGCTCACCTACGGTTCGCTCCCTCGATGAGTGCGACCGCGAACCGGGTGGATTTCCGTCGCCTCGAGCTGCGCGACCTGAACGCGATCGAAACGATCGAACGTGACTCGTACCCCACGCCCTGGTCGCGGTCTATGTTCGCCGGCGAGCTGGCCAAGCCGTCCTCGATCTCGCTCGGCGCATTCGAGCCGGACACGCACGAGTTGCTCGGCTACCTGATCATCTCCCGCTACGTCGACGCGTGGCATGTCATGAACCTTGCCGTCGCTCCGGAGTACCGGCGCAAACGCGTCGCGTCGAGTCTGCTCGAGCGCCTCTTCGAGCTCACGGCGGGAGACGGCCGTCGTGGCTTCACGCTCGAGGTACGAGTCTCGAATGAGGTCGCGATCAGGCTGTACGAACAGGCCGGTTTCAAAGCGCGGGGAGTGCGTCGCGGCTACTACACGGACAACCGTGAAGACGCCCTGATCATGTGGCGAGACCCTGAGCCGCGCCCCGCTTGATACTGGGGCTCGAGACCTCCTGCGACGAGACCGCCGCGGCGGTGATCACACCAGACGGGCGGATTCTCTCGAACGTCGTCTCTTCCCAGGCTGATCTGCACGCCCGTTACGGCGGCGTCGTTCCCGAGGTCGCGTCACGGCGTCACCTCGAGCTCGTGACGCCCGTGGTGCAAGAGG
>JALYST010000116.1 GCA_030854665.1 Actinomycetota bacterium | reverse complement strand
AGCGCGTCACGCTGGAGCTCGGCGGCAAGTCGGCCAACGTGATCTTCGCCGATGCCGACCTCGAGCGCGCGGCGGCAGCCGCTCCCTATGCGGTGTTCGACAACGCCGGGCAAGACTGCTGCGCGCGCTCACGCATCCTCGTCGAGCGCTCCGCGTATGAACGCTTCGCCGAGCTGCTGATCGAGGCCACGCGGAACGTGAAGGTCGGCGATCCGTCCGACGAAGCGACCGAGATGGGTCCGCTGATCTCGGCGCAGCACCGCGAGACCGTCGCCTCGTTCGTGGAAGGCGAGCCACTCTTCCGCGGCGATGCGCCGAACGGACGGGGGTTCTGGTATCCATGCACGCTCGTCGAAGCGTCGAACGACGACCGCATCGCCCGCGAGGAGGTCTTCGGCCCGGTCGCTGCACTGATCCCGTTCGACAGCGAGGAGGAAGCAATCAGGATCGCCAACGACACTCCGTACGGCCTTTCGGGCTCGATCTGGACGGAGAACGGCGCGCGTGCCCTGCGTGTTGCGCGTGCCCTCGAGACCGGCGTCCTCTCGATCAATTCGAACAGCTCGGTGCGCCCCTCGACGCCGTTCGGCGGCTTCAAGCAATCGGGCTTCGGCCGGGAGCTCGGGATGCACGCGCTGGACGGCTACTCCGAGATCAAGAACGTCTACCTGGCAACCGGCTGATGGGTCGTCTCGACGGAAAGGTCGCGGTCATCACAGGCGCCGGGGGCGGCATGGGCCGTGAGGCCGCTCTGCTGTTCAGTGAGGAAGGCGCACAGGTATGCGCCGCCGACCTCGATGCCGCGTCGGTCGAGCAGACAGCAGCGGCAGCGCGTGACGCGTTCGCCTTCCAGGTCGACGTCGCAGACCCCGACAACGTGCGCGCGATGTACGACGCAACCAAGGAGCGCTACGGCGGCATAGACATCCTCTACAACAATGCCGGCATCTCGCCCGGCGACGACGGGTCGATCCTCGAGACGGAGCCCGATGCGTGGGACCGCGTTCAGGCCGTCAACACCAGAGGCGTCTACCTCTGCTGCAAGCACGGCATCCCGCACCTGCTCGAGCGCGGCGGCGGTTCCGTCATCAACGTGGCTTCCTTCGTCGCGCTTCTCGGCGCGGCCACGTCGCAGATCTCGTACACGGCGTCGAAGGGAGCCGTCCTTGCGATGACGCGTGAGCTAGGCGTCCAGTTCGCGAAACAAGGTGTCCGTGTCAACGCACTATGCCCGGGACCGGTGGAAACGCCGCTGCTGCTTTCGATCTGGGGCGATGATCCTGCTGCGGCGGAGCGTCGTCTCGTGCACATCCCGATGGGCCGCCTCGCCAAGCCGCGCGAGATCGTCAATGCCGCGCTTTTCCTCGCGAGTGATGAGTCGTCGTATGTGAACGCGGCGACGTTCGTCGTGGATGGCGGAATCACGGGCGCGTACGTCACACCCGAGTAACGCGTCCTAGTTCTTACGCCAGGCAGTGGGGTCGAAGCCGAACGTCTCGGCGAGAGTCTTGCGCTCCGCGTTGGCCGCTGCCGCGCGACTCGCGCTGTAGTTCCAGACCGTCTCCTGGTCCGCGCCGGACGCGCGGTGGATCTCGAGCGCTGCCGGCTCGTGCTCCGCGACGAACTCGAACGCGTGATCGGCGGCCTCGAGAAAGTTTGCGCTTTCGAAGAGCGGCGTCCGTCGCTGGTACCCGGGCTCGAAGATCACCTCGAAGAGTTTGTATACGGGCTCCTCCGGCGCGATCGGGCGGATGACGGTCTGCAGCTCGGCCTCGTCCTGCGCAGCCAGCTCGACGCCGTGCTGCTCGGCGAGAGCCTGCGCGAGCTCGGCGCCGGAAAGAAGGCCGCGGGACACGAGGATCTCGCCGAGGCGCCCCCCGTCCTCGCGTTGCACGGCGAGCGCACGCTCGAGCTGCGATTCCGTCAGGAACTCCAAGTCGACGAGCAGCTTGCCGAGTGGCCGCCACGCCTGCTCCGGCCCGGACGGGACGGGAGCCTGCGGCGCCGGTGCGCCTTCCTTGGGAGAGAGCTGGACGCCGTGCTGCTCGGAAAGAACGCGCGCGAGCGAGAAGGCCGAGAGGTAGCCGTTGGCGACGACGATCTGGCCGAGAAGGCGGCCGCCCGTGGCCTGCTCCGAGAGCGCCTGCTCGAGCTCGTCTTCGGTCAGCAGCTCTTCGGCGACCAGGAGCTCGCCGAGCTGACGCCAGGGAAATTGAAGGGCCGCACTCTCCACACCACTCCTATCGGCAGCAAGGGCTCAATAGTTCAGTCCTTCTCCACGGGCAATGACCACGACGGTGCGCCAGAGGATTTGCAGGTCGTAACCCACAAGAGCCCACGGCGAGAGCGCATCGCAGTGCTGGAGGTATTGGGCGTCCAGGTCGTCGAAGGGGATCCCTTCGCCTTTTGTCACCTGCGCCGGTCCGGTCAGGCCGGCGAGGATGCGATTCCGATAGTCCCGGCCCTCGGCAACCTGCCGTTCCACCATCTCGGGCGGCCAGGGGCGTGGGCCGACCAGGCTTATATCCCCGCGCAGGACGTTCAGAAGCTGCGGCACCTCATCGAGGTACCAGGGCTTGAGCAACCGCCTGCCCGTCCAGGTGAGATTGCCCGGGTTGGCCTCGTAGAGGCGGGCGTGCCCATTGGCGACGCGCATCTGATCCAGCACATCTCGGCGCAACGTGCGGAACTTGAGTAGCCCGAACGGCCGCCCGCGCGAGATACGGGGCTCGCGATAGAAGAAGCTGCCGCGGTCGCGTGGGGAGACAATGGCGTCGACCCCCATCGCGGCAAGCAGGGCGACGATGAGCGGAGTGAGCAGCGCCAGCAGCGCTGCTCCGACGATCAAGTCAAGGGCTCGCTTCGCGATGCCACGAGCATCTCATCCGGGTCGGCGCGAGGCCCCGCCCGCGCGCGCTCAGGTCGTCAGTTGCCTACGACCTGAACCAGCCAGCGCCGGTCGCGCTCGCGGTCGAGCTCGATAAAGAGGACACGCTGCCAGGTACCGAGGCAGAGCTCGCCCTCACGCACGGGCACCGATTCGCCCGCCGAGCCGAGCAGCATCGCCATGCAGTGAGAGTGTCCGTTGCCGAAGTCCATGTCCTCCGGGCAGATGTTCTCCGTGCGCTTGTCCCAGTCGTCGTGCGCGTAGTACGTCTCACTCGGGACGAGCCGCCGGAGCAATTCCGAGAAGTCCTCGATGAAGCCGGTCTCGAACTCGTTGACACGAACGCAGCACGTCGTGTGCGGGGAATAGATGCAAGCGATGCCTTCGGTGACGCCGCTCTCCCTGACCGCCTCGTTGACCTCGTCCGTGATGTCCCGGACGGACAGCCCACCTGAGGTTCGCAGCTCGGTCTCGCGCTGGTAGACCTTCACGGCCCCTATCTTGATGGTTCCGTGGGCCCACGTCCAAATGGAACCGTTCGCACCTGGGATACCGTTACTCCGGCGGGCCCGTAGCTCAGCTGGTTAGAGCAGCGGACTCATAATCCGTCGGTCCCTGGTTCGAGTCCAGGCGGGCCCACTACAAGCCCCTAACCCGCATTTCTGACGGCGCCGGGCGCGCCCAAGGCGCTCGCTCATCGCCGTCCGCGCTTTGCCAGGAGCCTGTAACGGACGGTTTCGATGAACTCGATCGGGGTTGCTTCTGTTTCCCGCAACCGTCGTCGTACGGGCGCCGGCAGCCGAAGATTGTCCCAGCTGTCCGCTTCTTCGAGCGCTTCCAGGGCCGTGTCGTAACGCTCCACGACATGCCGCCGAAGCGTGCGCAGCTCCTTGAAGAGATCCTCGGAAACAACCTGTCGCACGCATTCGTTCATCGTCTCGAGGATGACGCGAAATTTGCGTGTGTCGACGAACCCGATCCCACGCCCGCCTGCGAGAACGGGAAAGTCGTCGCCGACAGGGTGGACATCGAGGAGAAGTCCTCTTGGTCGGAGTGCCCGATGGATCTGACGCAGGACGTGCACGACGTCCTCCGTCTCAATTCATCAGAGTGACCAGGAGAAGAGCGCGAGATCGAACTCGCCGTTGGGTAGCTCCAGCTCAGCTGCGTTGGCGACCTCGAATCGGATCCGTCGCCGCAGAGCGCGTGGTGTCTCAACTCGCGCCTTCCGAATCGCATCCTTATCCGAGTCGAATGCGAGTACGGATGCAGCCTCTCGACCGCACTCGAACGTCAACCGTCCGGCGCCGCACCCGATCTCGACGATGCGCAGCCTTTCAAAATCGACGAGCTCCCTCATCGTCATTATCTCGACGCCGTCGGCATCGATGATCGCCGGCATGCCGCGAAGCTACAAGAGCCTGGCGCTCGGGGCTAGTCGACAGACGCGCGTCGCTTGCGCCGCGCGGGTGACGCAACGCACGCCTCGGCGTAATCCAGCTGCTTGGCGCAGCAACGCGTCAGGGTTGTGACGAAGCTGCTCTCCGCAGGCGAGAAGGGGCGGCCTGCGAGACGCGCAACTGAGAAGTGGCGCAGCAAACGGGGCCGGCCGGCCAACCGGAAGCTCTCCAGGTCGCCCCGTTCGACCTCTTCTGCGACGGCGTAGCGGGAAAGGAAGGCGAGGCCGAGCCCCTCGCGGGCAGCGCGCTTGATCGCCTCGCTCGAGCCGAGCTCCCATCTGCCGACTGGGGGGATGCCGATTCCTTGCA
>JALYST010000187.1 GCA_030854665.1 Actinomycetota bacterium | reverse complement strand
GCGACGGTGTGGACGACGTACGCGGGCTCGTTTGTCTTACCACGCACCGGTTGCGGCGAGAGATACGGACAGTCCGTCTCGGCGAGAAGCAACTCGGCGGGAACTGCACGGGCGGCGTTGCGCAGGTCCTCGGCGTTCGCGTACGTCACGTTCCCTGCGAACGAGACGTACCAACCACGCTCGACGGCCTCCGGGACCAGGGCCAAAGACGAAAAGCAGTGCAGGACGACCGTCCCGTCGAACCACTGCCGCAGGATCGAGACCGTGTCGTCGTCCGCGGCACGGTTATGAATGACGACCGGCAGATGCGCTCGCTTCGCGAGCCCGAGCTGATAGATGAACCGCTTGGTCTGAGCATCGCGCGGCGCGTAGTCACGGTAATAGTCGAGCCCGATTTCCCCCACCGCGACGATTTTCGGGTGACCGAGCAGACGCTCGAGCGTGCCGGCGTCGAAGTCCGACGCCGCCTCATGCGGATGGAGGCCCGCAACGCCGAAGACGCCGTCGTGCTCTTCGACGATCGGGAGCGTCGTCGCCCATGAGGTCGGTTCCGTTCCGATCGTGATGATCCGCGTCACCCCGGCCGCGCGGGCGCGGGCCACTGCCGCTGCTGGATCGTCGAGCGCATCCAAGTGCGCGTGCGTGTCGATCACGCCGGCATGAGACGGCTGAGCTCTTCGTCGACGATCCCAGGATCGAGCTTGCGGAAGAGCGGCTCGGGCTTGCGAAGTTTCTGCCCGGCGGGTAGCTCGGTCGGCTCCCACCGTCCCACCCAGCTCGAGTAGTCACCTGTGAGGATTGTGTGCTTCCCTCCCCCTGCCTCTTCGATCTCGCGAAACTCGAGCGGCCCAGCGAGCCAACCTTCGTACCCGAGCAACTCGTGCAGCTTCTGGCCCGAGAACGGCAGGAACGGAGTAAAGAGGACCTTGAGCGAATCCACGACACGAAGTGCGACATAGAGGATCGACGCGGCGCGTTCACGGTCTTCCTTGATCACGGCCCAGGGTGCCTGGTGATCGACGTATTGGTTGCCCAGGCTCGAGAGGCGCATCGCTTCCGCGAGCGCCTGCTTGAACTTCGACTCCGCGATGAGCCGACCGACGGTGTCGAATCCGGACTCGATCGCCGCGAGAACCTGGCGATCCTCGTCAGTGAGCTCGCCGGGTGCGGGGACCTCACCGAAGTTCCGGTGCGCATTGGTGAGCGTCCGGTTGACGAGGTTGCCCCAGTTAGCGAGTAGCTCGTCATTGTTCCGCCTCAGGAACTCCACCCAGGAGAAGTCGCTGTCCTGTGTCTCTGGCCCAGCAGCCGTGAGGAAGTAGCGCACCGGATCCGGGTCGTAGCGCTCGAGCACATCTCGCACGTAGATCGCCACGGAACGGCTCGTCGACAGTTGCTTGCCCTCCATCGTCAGGAACTCACTCGCGACGACCTCATCGGGGAGATGCAATTCCTTTCCGGCACCGAACTCGCCGCCTTCGCCGTAGCCCAACAGCATGCTGGGCCAGATCACGGTGTGAAAGACGATGTTGTCCTTCCCCATGAAGTACGCGTGCGTCGATTCGGGGTTCTGCCACCACTCGCGCCAGGCCTCGGCATCCCCACTGTTGCGGGCCCACTCGACCGCCGCGGACAAGTAGCCGATGACCGCATCGAACCAGACGTAGATCCGCTTGGTCTCCGGCGGATACCCCTCCACCGGCACTGGGATCCCCCAGTCGATGTCACGCGTCATTGCGCGCGGCTTCAGGTCATTGACGAGGGAAAGCGAGAAGTTGCGGACATTCGTGCGCCAGGTCGTTTTCGACTCGATCCAAGGCCGCAGCCGATCCGCGAACTTCGGCAGATCGAGAAAGAGATGCTTCGTCTCCCGAAACTCAGGAGTCGTGCCGTCGATGATCGAACGCGGATTAACGAGATCGGTGGGATCGAGCTGGTTTCCGCAGTTGTCACACTGATCGCCACGCGCCTCGTTGTAGCCGCAAATCGGACACGTGCCTTCGATATACCGGTCGGGCAACGTGTTCCCCGTTGACGCCGAAAAGGCGCCGAGCGTTGTCTTCTCGATCAAGCACCCGTGGTCGTACAGCGCCCGGAAGACATCGGTTGTGACTCGCGCATGGTTCTGCGTGGTGGTGCGCGTGAAACAGTCGTAGGAAATTCCGAGATCCCGCAGGTCTTCTCGGATGAGCTGGTTGTAGCCCTCGGCGATCTCATGCGGCGAGACGCCTTCGCGATCCGCCGTGACCATCACCGGCGTGCCGTGCTCGTCCGTGCCGCTCACCATCAAGACGTCGTTGCCCTTCAGCCTGTGGTACCGAGCAAAGATGTCCGCTGGCACTGCGAAGCCGACCACGTGGCCCAGATGCCTCTTCCCGGCTGCGTAAGGCCAGGCCGGCGCCACCAAGATCTTGCGTCTCTGCTGCTGTTCTGCCAAGGGTCTGCTCCGGTCGGGGAAGGATCATGATACGAGCCGCGTTTCCCGTGGACCGACGGCGGAACGCGAGCATCAGTCCTGCTGCGACGGTCAGCGCAGCAAGCGCGACCGCGAGAAGTGACCGATTGTGCGCCCCGCCGTGTGCGCTTGTCCTCGCAACCGAAACTGCTCGCGGCTTGCGATGTAGACGCAGTGGCGGTGCGCCACCCGCAGAGTCGATGAGCCTGCGCTCCCCTCCGGGTGCCAGCTTGACCGGCTGACGCAGGCCAACGGTGCTCGAGCGCAAGCTTCCCAGTCGACGTTGCCCAAGGCCCGTAGTCACAGATTCCGGCGCGGCAGGTCCGGCCTCCGTATGGATGGCCGTGCTCTGCGGCGGAGCGGCCGGCTCGACCGTCACCGGCTGCAAATGCGGCGTTTCGACCGCGCTCGCCGCTACCGGCGCTTCGGCAACCGCGGGTGCGTCAGCGGTCGTGCGGTGTTCGGTCGCCGCCGACACCGATGCCTGCGCAGCCGCTGCCGTCGCGGCCGCAGGAGTCGCCTCGGTAACGAGAGGGGCAGTCTGCGCCTGGGCCGATTCAGCCGTTGCCGACGAGGCGACGTCTGCGACAGGCGCAGACCTTGCTGCCGCCGCGACGCGCGGCGGCAGCAAGGACAGTGGATCGACGTATCCCTGCGGGTCGCTCGTCACCCGCGCGCCGAAGTACACGTACGGCTCCGCCAGCTCGACCACGCCGCTCGGCCCGACGCTACCCACAACCGACGCTTCCCCCACGAGCGTCCCGCGCGTGACTCCGATCGACCCGAGGTGGACGAGCGTGGCCGTATAGCCAAACGCCGTCTGGATCGACACCGTCTTCCCACCGGTCGGCACCGTCCCGGCAAAGGACACCACACCCTCCGCAGGGGCGAGCACAGGGCTGCCACTGGGCGCACTCAAGTCGACGCCGCGGTGCTGGCCGCCCGCGTAGGGGTGCGCGTGGTCGAACACGAACGGCCGCAGCACCGGGCCGTCGACAGGCCACGACCAGGCGCGCGCACCCGAGACGGGGAGCGCACACGCGCAGGTGATCAGAATCGCAAGTCGCCGCACGTTTCCTCCTCCTCGTTGCCAATTTTGAGAACAGTGCGACCGTAGCAAGATCAGACTTCTGTTGTCAATACTGGCTACAAAGTACGGCGGTAGAGCTCGTTGCGGGACGCACCGGTGAGTCGCGAGACGACGTCGGCAGCCTGCCGGCGCGGAACTCCCGCGGCCACGAGCTCGGCGACGGCCTCGATAGCGCGCGATGCATCGCGTTCCTCGCTGCCCGGCCCGAGGACGAGCGTGATCTCACCTTTTGGCGGTGCCGCGAAGCGCGCCGCCACCTCGGCGGCCGGGCCTCGCACGACCTCTTCGAACTTCTTCGTCAGCTCGCGGCAAACCGCGACCTCCCGCCCCGGCAGCAGGCCTGCGAGCGAGCGGAGCGCCGCGGGCAGCCGCTTCGGCGACTCGAATGCGACGACGGGATACGCCCAACCGCCGAGCTCCGCCCACAACGAGGTCAGGGCACCGGCCCCCCGCGGTAGGAAGCCGACGAACTGGTAGCGATCCGCTGCGAACCCGCTCGCAACGAGCGCTGTGTCCACTGCCGTCGCGCCCGGGAGCACAGTTACCGGCACACCCTGCTCGAGCGCCGCCTCGACCAGCCGAGCACCGGGATCGCTGATCCCGGGCATACCGGCGTCGCTGACGAGCGCGAAGCGCTCTCCCGCCTCCAGCCGCGGCAGCAGCTCCGCGGTCCGCTTGGCCTCGTTGTGCTCGTGGTAGGAGAGGAGCTTCGCGTCCGCGATGCCGTGGCGATCCAGCAGCACGCGGGTGTGTCGCGTGTCCTCACAGAGAATGACGTCGGCGGAGCGGAGCTCCTCGAGGAGGCGCAGCGTGACGTCGTCGAGGTTCCCGATCGGCGTCGCACAGACGGCGAGCGGCACGGTTCTAACCGACCGCGTCGAACGCCACGAGGCCGGCGCCGATCAACCCCGCGGCGGTCCCGAGCTCGGCACGCACGATCGGCACGTGGTCGCCCGCTCCCGCGAGCGCCTCGCGACGCAAGACCTCGCGCGCAGGCTCGAGCACGAAATCCCCCGCCGCGGCGAACCCACCGCCGATCACGACCAACTCCGGGTTGAAGATGTTGACGAGACTGCCGATCCCGGCGCCCAGATAGCGACCCATGCCGTCGAGAATCTCGACCGCCCGAGGCTCTCCTTCACTCGCCAGCCGGACGAGCCGGTGCGCATCGACCGCAGGCCCGAACTCCGCCTGCGCAAGCTTCGTCGCAGCGGTTCCGGTGACGTACGGCTCCAGATGCCCGCGCCCCGTGCACGTCCCCTGACAGGGGAGGCCGTCGTAATCGATCACGATGTGCCCGAACTCGGCCCAGCCGCGGAAGAGCTTCCCGTCGATGACTGCGCCGCCCCCGCAGCCCGTCCCGAGGGTCAGCATGATCATCGTCTCGACGTCGCGCGCGGCGCCGAAGCGGAACTCCGCATAGGCCGCAGCGTTCGCGTCGTTCTCGATCCCTACCGGGAGGTCGAATCGCTCCTTCATCCTGGCGCGGAAGTCGATGTCCTCGAGCGGGATGTTCACGGCCTGAAGAGCACGGCCGGAGCGCTGGTCGAGTGGAGACGGGAGGCCGAACCCGAGCGCCACGATGTCGTCGGTCAGGAGCTCCTCGACAGCCGCGTCCAGTCCCGCCAGCAGCTCTTCCTGAGAGGCGGTCGGGGTCGGATGCTCTCGGCGCTGCTCCACACGTCCGTCCCGGTCGACGATCCCAGCGAGGATCTTGGTGCCGCCCAGGTCGACGCCGATGACGCGTTTTCCGTTCAAACCGCGCGGCTACCCTACTGGCTCGATGCCGACGGAAGAGAAGCCCTACCGCGTCTACCGAGGCGGGCGCGTGAAGGGCAAGGTCCCGCTGGAGCGCCCGGAGAAGGCGCGCCCCGACCGGAACGGACGCGGCCCCCGCGAGCCCAGGATCCGCCGACCACGCCGGCGCTGGGGGTGGAAGCGACGGATCGGCGTCGGGCTGCTCGTGCTGCTGGTGTTCACGACCGTGTGGGGAATTGCGGGCTACCTCTCCTTCCGCCACGGAGTCGAGAAGGCGAACTCGAGGCTCGACAAGTCGGTGCCGCCCGTGCTCGCGGACCAGAACGGCTTGCTGCTCTCCAGCCCGACGACCATGCTCCTGCTCGGCCGCGATCACGAGAACACCGACCGGCGTGTCGGCTTGAACAACTCCGACTCGATCATGATCCTGCGCACCGACCCGAGCCGGCACCGGCTCGTGTACCTGTCGATCCCGCGCGATCTGCGCGTGCCGATTCCGGGCCATGGTGAGGACAGGATCAACTCGGCGTTCCCGCTAGGCGGTGCCTCGCTCACGATCCGGACGATCGAGAGCCTGACGGGGCTCGAGATCAACCACGTGATGATCGTCGACTTCCGCAGCTTCAAGAGTCTGATCGACAACGTCGGCGGCATCGACGTCAACGTCCCGGCGCCCATCCTGTCCAACAAGTTCGATTGCCCTTACAACGCGTCACGCTGCGCGGGCTGGCAGGGCTACCGGTTTCACAAGGGGACTCAGCACATGAACGGACAGCGCGCGCTCATCTACTCGCGCATCCGGGAGAACCGGCTCAACCCCGCGGACAGCGACATCACCCGCGGCCTGCGGCAGCAGGCAGTTATGCGTGCCGTCATGGCCAAGCTGCTCGGCTTCGGCACGATCGTTCACCTTCCGTTCAACGGCGATTCCCTCCTGAGCCCTCTGACCACCGACCTCAGTGCGTGGCAGTTCACGCAGCTCGGCTGGGTGCTGAAGCGCGCGGGCCAGACGAACGCCCTGCACTGCCGGCTCGGCGGGACGGCGACGTCGATCGGCGGCGCGAGCGTGATCGTCGGAAACGAAGACAACCTCTCCGTGGTGCAGATGGTCACCGGCCGCGCAGCACCCCAGCCGCCTCGGCCGGGCTCGGGTCAATACGGACCCGGCTGCGTCGTCGGCAACCGGCAGTTCCGTTAGAGGCCTGCTAGCCGGCTTCGGCGGTCTTCTTCTTCTCTGTAGACGTGTCCGTCTTGTCCTTCTTGTCGCCCGAGCCCGAGTCGGATCCCGACTCCGAGGAGGACTCCTTCGCCCGGTCTCTCTTGCGCCCGCCGCGCCCGTAGTCGGTCGAGTAGAAGCCGGAGCCGCGGAAATGAACCGGGACGGGATAGAGAACGGTCTCGACCGGCGACGCTTCGCAGACCGCGCATTTCTCCGGGGGCGGCTCGGCAATGCGCTTGAAGACTTCGAAGACGTGCCCATTCGGACACTTGTATTCGTATGTGGGCACGAGATTTAGGACGCTAGCAGCGCTATCGGCCTGGACCCCGTAAAGAGAAAGCCCACGCGTCTTCGCGAATTGGACCCATTCTGGCCCGCGACGGCCGCCGTGGCGGCGGCGCTGGCCGGGGTCCTCGGCTGGTTTCTCCGCGCCTGGCCGCCCCACGAGGACGAAGCGCTCGCGCTCTTCGTCGGCCGCGGCTCGCTGGGGCACGTGCTGCACACGGTCGTCGTGGAACGCGGCGGAGCCCCGCTTCACTTCGGCTTCGCCTGGCTGGTCGTGCACCTCGGCGGCGGGCTGACAGGTCTCCGCCTCGTCTCACTTGTGTTCGCGGTCGCGAGCGTCCCCTTGATCGCACTCCTCGGTGCGCGACTCGCAGACCGGATGACAGGCGTCGTCGCGGCCGCCCTCGCCTCGGGCAGCTGGGTGTTGATGTTCCACGGGATCTACGGCCGGATGTACAGCCTGTTCCTGTTCACGAGCCTGCTCTCGTTCCTCGCGCTGCTAGCGGCGCTCGACCGCGGCGGCCGGCGCCGGTTCGCGCTCTGGGGGGCCGCGCTGCTCTTGATGCTCGGGAGCCATCCCTACGCGGTGCTCGTGGTCGCCGCGCAGGGGCTGTTCGTCCTGCTCCGCCGCCGGCGCCGGCGCGAAGCCATCGTGACGCTGGCCGGAGTGGGCGTCGTCGGGATCCCGTTCTGGTGGGCCGACCTCGTGCTGCGCAACCGCTTCGACGTCGGCGTCGGCGGCGGCGGGCCGCGACTGGGGTCCCCGATGTCGGTGCTCCATTACCTCTGGTGGGTCGCCGGCGACTTCAGCGCAGGCCATCAGGCCTGGTCGGCGCCGGTCCTCCTGCTCGCGCTCGTGGGCGTGATTCTGCTCTGGCGCCGCCGGCCCGAAAGCGTCGCGCTCTTGGCGTGCGTGATCGCCGTACCCGCGGTCTCGTTCATGCTCGCGACGCTCAACTCGACGGCGTCGCCCGAGGCACGTCACCTGATCTTTGCGCTGCCGTTCTTCAGCGTGCTCTTGGCCGCGCCGATCGTCGAGCTCGGGCGCCGCGGTGGACGGCTGGCGCCCGCTCTTGCGCTCCTCGCCGTTGGCGCACTCCTGATCGGGGAGGTGCGCTGGACGCACGAGAAGACGCCGCCGCTCTTCGACGGGGACCCGCCGGGCGAGGCGCAGGCGCGCGATGCAGCGGCGGCATGGCTCGCAGCCACGTATCGACGGAGCGACGTCCTGCTCGGGTACGAGCCCGTGTATCTCCAGGCGTGGCGACGCAACCGCTCGTTCTCGGTCCACACGCTCCCGCGCGCAGATCCGGCCCTGCTCGCGTCAGCGCTCAAAGACATTGCGGAGCCGCTCGGCCGCGGGGTCTGGGTCTTCGACGCAAGCGACACGACGAACGTGAAGCAGCGACAGACGATTCCGCTTGTGCTCCCGAGCCCACATTCGACATTCGAAGCACGCGTCTATGGCCCCTTCCTCGTGATCCGCTCCCGGCGCCCGCTGGTGACCCGCGCGCGCTACCTCTCGGTGTCGGAGAAAGTGATGCGGCTCGGCCGCAGGCTCGAGATCGGCGACGCGGACATCAACTTGCGCACGCTGCTGCGCGCGGAGTCACTGCTGTAGAGGTCTGGTGCGAAATTGGGCCGTCGTCGGAGGGCGCTCCAGACCAAGCTGGGCAATGCGGTCGTTCGCGGTGCGTAGCGGAGCTACGTGCCGCGGGCGAACGTGCTGATCCGGCGCCGCGTCTGGAGCGTCATCCGGCCCGGCCGAATTTCGCATCAGGCCTCCAACTCTTCGCGCTCCTTTTCGACGATCTCGCGGTAGCAGGGTGCGCCTTCGAACGCCTCGAGCCCCTGGAAGACCGGCCGGTCGGACTGTGCCAGGCGGCGCCTGCGACGTGCGGCGGCCAGGGCTGCGGAGGCGCCGAGCACTCCGCCGACGACGAACGAGCCGAGCCGACCGCCCCTTTGCTCGCCGTCCATGGGACGATCATAGGTCGTGCTGCTCGTAACCCTCGGCGATGCGCTGCTCGACGTGATCGTTCGTCTCGGCGAGCCGCTTTATCCGGGAGCGGACGCACTGGCGACCACGCAGACGGCTGCCGGTGGACAGGCGGCGAACGTCGCCGCCTGGGCGGCGGCGCTCGGCTCGGAGGCGCGGACCGTCTCGAAGCGCGGCGATGACCTCGCGGGCCGGCTCGTGACGGCGGAGCTCGAGGCACGCGGGGTCGAGGTCACCGGTCCACCGCCCACGGGTCGCAACGGCATCGTCGTCTCCCTCGTCGGCGCGGACGGTGAGCGCACGATGGCGTCGGATCGCGGCGTTGCGCCGAGCCTCTCTGCAGAAGACCTCGACCCGGCGTGGTTCGCGTGCGACTGTCTCCACATCTCTGGCTACGCATTGCTGGCAACGCCGATCGACGGCGCCGCGTTTCGCGCTGCGATGTTGGCGCGCGGAAACGGTGCGCGCGTGAGCGTCGATCTCTCGGCCTGGACTCGAATTCGCGAATACGGGCCCGTGCGGTTCCGCGAGCAGCTCGAGCAGCTCGCGCCCGACGTGATCTTCGCGAACGAGGCGGAATGGGAGATCGTCGGCGCTGCGTACGGCCTCGCGCCGACGGCGGTCGTGAAGCGCGGCGCCCGTGGCCTGCTCGTTCTCGGCGAAGAGCGCATCGAGCTGCCGGCGCAGGACGGCGAGGTCGTCGACGCGACTGGTGCCGGTGATGCGCTCGCAGCAGGCTTCCTCGTCGGCGGGCCGGAGCTTGCAGTCGCGGCCGCAGCGCGCTGTGTCGCGAAGCCGGGAGCGATGCCGTGATCGTGATCTCCGACGAGGTGAGGGAGGCGGCTGCGGTCGTCGCGCTCGAGACCACGCTCGTCGCGCACGGCTTTCCCCCGGGCGAAGGCCTCGCGGTCGGTCTCGAGGCCGAGCGCCGCGTTCGCGCTGCGGGCGCGGTGCCGGCGACGATCGGCGTGCTCGACGGGAAGATCCGTGTGGGACTCTCAGAGGAAGAGCTCGCACGTTTCGACGCGAGCGCACGCAAGGCCGGCCCGCGCGACCTCGCCGCATGCGTGGTGCAAGGCGCTGTCGGCGCGACGACCGTCGGCGGAACGCTTGCGATCTGCCGCACCGCCGGAATTCGCTTCATGGGGACCGGCGGGCTCGGCGGCGTTCACCGCAGCTTTCCCGGGGCACCACCCGACGTTTCGGCCGACCTCGGCGAGCTTGCGCGCACAACAGCGCTCGTCGTTTCCGCCGGAATCAAATCGTTGCTCGATGTCCCTGCAACGCTCGAGGTGCTCGAGACGCTCGGCGTCCCGGTGCTCGGCTTTCGCACGGACACGCTGCCGTTGTTCTACTCGGCGCAGGGCGGCCCACCCGTGCCGGCTCGAGTGGAGTCTGCGGCAGAGGCCGGGCAAATCGCGCAGGCGCACTGGGAACTGGGCAACGGTGGCCTCTTGCTCGCACGGCCACCTGACGACAGTCTCGACGACGTGGAGCCGCTGATCGTGGAAGCCCTGGCGTCGGCAACGCGCAACGGCGTAACCGGCCAGGCCGTGACGCCGTTCGTCCTGACCTACCTGCACGAGCACAGTGGCGGCAGGACGCTCGCCGCGAACCGCGATCTCGTCGTCGCGAACGCCGCCCTCGCGGCAGAAGTCGCCACGTCTCGGTAGGCCACGCCGGGGACTGTCCCCAACACGCCTGCGGAGGACACGTCTCGCTGTGATCCGGTCCAGACGGGATGCATGTAACGAATCTGTGACTTTTCTTCCACATCCGGCTCGCCGGGACACGGCTTTCGGCGGGACCCCGCATACGTTCGACGGCGGCACGTCGCGGTCCGAATCGGGTTGGACAGGTGCGCTACAGATCTCGCCGGGCGAAGCCTGCGGCCGCCAGGGCACCGACGAGCACGATGTACGCGACAGCCCAGAGTCGCAACGCGACACCGCCCTGCTCGGCCCCGCCGAACGGCCCGAGCCGCAGCAGGAAGCCCGTCAGGCCCGACGTGTTCTCCGTGATCGCGCGCAGCGCGTCCTGATAGAGGGCTTCGAACGGAATCGCCCAGGCCGCGATCTTGGCGGCGTGGATCAGGCCGGGCGAGTTGAGGACATGCCCGATGTTGCCGAGCAACCCGGCGACCAGGCCCGCGCCGAAGATCATGAAGATCGCGATCCCGTTCGCAATCGAGCTGAGAAACACCGAGCCGAGGAGCGACAAGGCGGCAACGATCAGCACACCGCCCGCGAGCTCCAACCCCGGCGTCACGATCCGGTCGGGCCACCACGAGCCCTCGAGCCCCGTGAGCAGCATGCCCGCGAAGTAGAGGGTCAGGACGTAAGGAACGCACACGGCCGCGGCGCCCAGAAAGCGCGCGACCAGCAAGGTCGAACGTCCGATCGGGCGGACGACGAGCGGCTGGAGCAGTGCGCGCTCCGCATCCCCGCGGACGGTGCCGAGCGTCAGGAAGATCGCCAGGACGACACCGAGGAAGAGGGTCCCGAACATCGCCATCCCGAAGAGAAACGCTCCCGCGAACGTGCGCGAATCGACGCCCGCCGGCGGTTCCACGCCCGCGACATGGTGGAACGCATAGCGCACGCCGAGCCAGTACAGGCCGAGGAACGCGACGGTCAGAAAGCAGACGACGACGAAGACCTTGCGACGCAACGCCTCGCGCAGTCCGTAACCGGCAATCGTCCAGACCGCAGTCATGAGGTCTCACCACTGACGGCCTCGACGTACACATCTTCGAGCGTCGAGGTGAGGAGACGCGCCCCGTAGACGTTCTGCCCAGCGCCCACGAGCTCGGCGATCAGACGGGGGACGTCGTCGCGTCCTGCGTCCGGATAGGTGCGCTTCCCTCCGTCCGTTTCGATCTCGACCCCGCGCGGTCTTGCCAACTCGGCTGGAGTGCCTGCGCTCACGACTCTTCCGCCGAGGAGAATCACCACGCGATCGCAGACCAGCTCGATCTCGCTGAGCAGGTGCGAGTTGAGGAGCACGGAGACGCCGCGCCGCTGCAGCTCTTCGAGCAGCGTACGCACGGTTCGCCTACCGACCGGATCGAGTGCACTCGTGGGCTCGTCGAGCAGCAGTAGCCGTGGCGAGCCGACGAGCGCCTGCGCGATCCCGAGGCGCTGCTGCATGCCCTTCGACATTGCTTCGACGGGTCGCCGCCGCGCGTCCTGCAAACCGACGAGCTCCAGCAGATCGCGGCGCTCCTGCTCACCGCCGCGCGAGCCGGCCAGACGCTGATGCAGCTCGAGCAGCTCGTCTGCCGTCATCCAGCCGGGAAAGCGGAAGAGCTCGGCGAGATAGCCGAGTGCCGCGCGCGCCTCACGCGACCCGGCACGCGCACCGCACACCTCTGCGCTCCCCGTTGTCGGCCGAACGAGACCGCAGGCGATCTTGACGAGCGTGGATTTCCCGGCGCCGTTCGGCCCGAGCAAACCGACGAGCTCGCTCTCACGCACCTCGAGATCCACGCCGCCGAGCGCTTCGACCGCGCCGTAACGCTTGACAAGGCCGCTGACGGCGAGCGCTGCGGACACGACGCCGAGCGTACACTCAGTGTCGTGCCACGCGGTTACGAGGAAGGACCGGTCGCCGAAGAAGCGGAGGCGCGCCGCGACGCGCTCGCGCGCGGCGAACGCCTCGAGCCTCTACCCCACGCGCCGGGCAGGCGCGCGGTCTACGGCTCCACCGACGACAAGCCGGAGAAACACTTCCTCGGCTGGGCGGACGAGGTCGATCCGGACGAGCTCTTCGAGTCCGGCCGAGCCTGGGGCATCACCGTCCTGCGCGAGCGCGCGGACTAGTGCTCCTGCGCTAGCCGAGCGCCGTCAGAAACTCGTCGATCGTCAGCGCCGTGAGCGTGCGGATCTTCGTGCTGCCGCGCGCACCGAGCGAAACGGAGACGCGCGCGATGGTCGCGGCATCCGGCGCCTCGACGATGTTGACGAAGTCGTAGTCGCCGAGCGTCGCCCACTGGTGCAGAACCTTGGCGCCGAGCTCCTCGACGTCCTTGTTGACCTCGCGGAGACGGTCAGGGTTTGCCTTCAGTGTCTGAACGCCCTGCGCCGTCAGACTCGAAAGCAGAATGTACGTCGGCATCGCGCTTCCTCCTCGGTCGGGAGCTCGACTCTACTCTCGCTTCCTGGTCGACGTACAGGATCGC
>JALYST010000106.1 GCA_030854665.1 Actinomycetota bacterium | reverse complement strand
CCGGGTGACCCTCCCGGCAACATTCGCCGGCGCCTGGCCCGCGATCACGCGGCGCCAGAGTCCACCCTCGTTCTCACCAAGGCTGCCAGCCTTGGCTTCGAACGAGTGCGGCCTCTGGCTTGGTGCTCACGACCCAGGCATCCGCCAATGTCACCGGGAGGATCACCAATGAGTCACCTCGACGAGCTCGACGAGTTCGAGGCCGAGCTCGAGCTTCAGCTGAAGAAGGAGTACACCGCCGTCTTCGGCCTCTTCCGCTACTGCGTCCTCACCCAGGACGCGACCTACCTCTGCAACAAGCTCGATCTCGCGCAGATCTCGCAGCCGAACTACCCGTTCTTCCATCTGAAGATGGAGGACGTCTGGGTCTGGGACAAGAACAGGCCGACCCGGATCATCCCGCGCGCCGAGGTCTGGACCTCGAGCGACGTGACGGTGGAGGAGCTTCGCACCGACGGCGACGAGCCGAGCCTCACCGCAGAAGCGCTCGCCGAGAAGATCGGCGAGTCGATGGCCACGGACGACGACCTCTAGCTAGCAGACCTCGAGTCGATGCAGCACCGATTCGGGCACGCGCATCTGGCGCGCGACATCAGCGCAAGCCATCCCGGCAAGTGTGTGCCACGCATCGACGAAGTCCCAGTCGTCGCCGATGCGGTGGAGCAGGACGTGATCGCCCGGAATCCGCCGGGGTGGTCTCGCGGAGATCTCTGCAGTGGCATAGTCGTCTTCCGTCCGAACGTTCGAGAGGTCGATCTCGACGTTCTTGCACACGTCGCCGCAGACGTAGCGATAGGCGGCTTCGTTCATCGAGACGTGATCAGCGCCACAGCCGGCGACGACTGCTGCCCCGAATACGCACACCAGCACGGTCCGACGCATTCTTCCGCGAAGATAGCAAGGTGGCGCCCTTGCTCTTGACAATCGACGTCGGCAATACCCAGACCGTGTTCGGCCTCTATGAAGGCGCCGAGCTGACCGACCACTGGCGCATCGCCACCGAGCGTCAGCGGAGTGGGGACGAGCTCGGTGCGCAGTACAAGGCCTTCCTCGACTTAGCCAGGGTGGACGGGATCTCGCTGTCGTCCACGGTGCCGCAGCTCAGCCGCTCGTACCAGGAGTTCGCTGCGCTCTACGCCGACGCCGAGCTGCTCGAGATCGGGCCGGGAGTCAAGACCGGGATCACCATCCGCTACGACGACCCGCGCGAGGTCGGCCCCGACCGGATCGCGAACGCCGTCGCCGCGGCCGACCGCTACGGGGCGCCGTGCATCGTGGTCGACTTCGGCACGTCGACGAACTTCGACGTCGTGTCTGCGGACGGGGAGTACATCGGCGGCGTGCTGGCGCCGGGGATCGAGATCTCGATGGACGCCCTCTTCGAGCGCGCGGCGCGCCTGCGCAAGGTCGACTTCGTCGAGCCGGCGACCGTGATCGGCAGGACGACGGTCGCGGCGCTGCAGTCGGGTGTCGTGTACGGCTTTGCCGGTCAGGTCGACGGCATCGTCACCGCGATCCGGAAGGAGCTCGGCACCGATGCGCGGGCGATCGCGACAGGCGGCCTGGCCGAGCTGATCTGTCCGCATGCGAGCACGATCGAGCGCGTCGATCCGTTCCTGACGCTGGAGGGATTGCGCCTCGTCTGGGAGCGGAACCGCTAGGACGGGTCCCTCTGCGGCAGGATTAGGTCATGAGCCACCCGCTCGACCCGGCGTCGGTCGAGGGCTTCGTCGCCGCGGTGAACGGGACGATGCTCGTCGTTGCGATCGCGGCCACCGTCCTGACGATCGGGCTGCTCGTCTGGACGGTTCGCAGCAACGCGGGGCGCCGGACCGCCGACGAGCGCCTCCGCCAGGATCGGCGCAGGCCTGCGAACCCCGAGAACCGCGATCCCCGGGAGGCCCTGGCGCTCGTGGGCGACGCGCTCGCTGCAACGCACAACCCCCGGGTTCTGCTGCCGATCATCCTCGAGGTGATCGTCGAGGCCACGGGCGCCACCGGCGGCCAGATCTTCGTCGCCGAAGAGGAGGTCGCCTGGGTCGGGCAGGTCGGAACCTCTCCCGACGACACCTTGACTCTTCCGCTCGGCCTTTCCACCGACGGAGAGACCACCCTGCGCCTTCATCCGCCCGGCCGCTTCCCTGCGGAGACGAACGAGCTCGCGGAATGGCTCGCGTCGCAGGCCGCCGTCGCGCTCGAGAACGCTCGTCTGCACGACGTCGTCCAGCGACAGGCGATCACTGACGACCTCACCGGGCTCGTGAACCGGCGCCGGTTCATCGGCGCCCTCCAGGCCGAGATCGAAAGAGCCCGCCGATTCGGGACGCAGCTCACTGTTCTCGTCGCCGATCTCGATGATTTCAAGCGCGTGAACGATGCGTTCGGACATCACGCCGGCGACGACGTGCTCCGCTCGTTCGCGGATCTCGTGCGCTCGCACGTGCGCGACGTCGACGTGCCCGGCCGCCTCGGTGGCGAAGAGTTCGCGATCCTGCTGCCCGGGACGGGCTCGGTCGACGCCGTCAGTGTCGCCGAGCGCATGC
>JALYST010000100.1 GCA_030854665.1 Actinomycetota bacterium | reverse complement strand
TCGTGTTCGCGCGCTGCGAAAGCCCGATGTCGATCGGCTGGCCACTGGGGGCCGGTTCGGTCACCTTCTTTTCGGCGCTGCCAGTGATCGTCGTCGTGGCCGCCTGCCCGGTGCAGGCAGGAGCCTGCACAGACGTCGGAGCCACGACAGCAGCTGTAACAGCCGCCGGTGTTACGGGGGGTACCGCGTTACTGGCCGTAACGGGGCTTGCGGATGCGGCTGTTATGGCCGGCTGAGCGCTCGTGGCGGCTCCAGACGTCGTCGAGGCGGACGCCACGTCTCGGATGTTCCGGGTGTTCTCGTTCACGACCGTGATCGGCGCTTCGTTCGCGCCCCCGACGGTCACCGAGACGTTCGACTGGTCTAGCACCGTGTTCTTTGTCGAGCCACCCAGCGCCGAGGCGGCGGCGGATCCCACCGTCGCACCGGACGGGATATTTCCCGTTTGGGCGTTCGCCTCACCCGAAGCCGTAACGAGGGAAGTGGTGGTGTTGTTGAGGCTCGCGCCACCTTTGCCGGCGAGACCGTTGATCGAGCCGGCCTGGGTGTTCACCAGGTTCGTGCTCGAGAGGAGGCCCACGCTGGTGGCGGAGCCAGTCGTACTCGTTGAGGGCGCACCCGCCGGGGACGTTGGCGTGCAGGCTTCGGGAGCGACCGGTGCCGCTGCGACCGAGCCCGTCTTCGTGCCGCCGGTCTGTGTCAGCGACGCGTTGCTGCTTCCGCACCCGGAAGCGGCGGCGATCGGGGCGAGAGCCGCAGCGCCTGCTGGAGCCGCAGCGCGTGCTGGAGCCGCAGAAGCGTTCGCCCCCGCGCTCGGGATCGGCGAGGGCGACGCCACAGGTGTTGGCGCCTCTA
This sequence comes from Actinomycetota bacterium, assembly GCA_030854665.1. Classification (GTDB taxonomy): domain Bacteria; phylum Actinomycetota; class Thermoleophilia; order Gaiellales; family Gaiellaceae; genus 3-1-20CM-4-69-9. The sequence continues at coordinate 25,180 of JALYST010000100.1, read as the reverse complement.
TCGCGATCTTTGTTGTGTCTGGGCAGGTCTGCCCGGGCGCGGCCGCGGCCGAAGTCGTCGTGTCGCACCCTGGTGCAACGGCGCTTGCGATCAGCGACGGCGTTGGGACGGGGCTTGGCGTCGTCGCGGCCGGGGCCGACGCCGCGGCGGTCGCATTCGTCGGCGTCGCTGCAGCCGAGCCCACGATCGACGGTGACGCCGTCGCGCTGGCCGACGGTGCTGCCGTCGGGCTCGCGGTCGGAACGCCGGACGATGGGACGGCCGTTGGCATTGACACCGGCGCTGCGGACGCGGCCGCCTGGTTCGACGTGGGTGCGCTCGAGGACGGCGCTGCCCTCGGGCTCGCGACCGCCGCGTTCGGCGACGCCGATGCGACCGGGCTCGACGTCGCTGCGGTTGTGGACGGTGCTGCCGACGCTGTCGAGATCGCAACGCTGGGTGACGCCAGTGTCGTCAGGCTCGCGATCGGCGCTGCGGGCGACGGCGCCATCGTCGGGGTCGCGGTTGGCAGGCTGGACGGCGCCGCGACAGTAGGCGCGGTCGTAGCGATGCCCTGATTTGCAGCGGCTAGGGGCGACGCGGAGGTCGCGCTGCTAGTCGCGCTCGCGGTCGGAGTCGAGGTTGGCGAAGCGATGGGACTCGGAGGGGCCGCAGCGCTTGGGCTCACCGCTGCGATCGTCGCGGCCGATGCGATCGGCGAAGCCGCGGCAAGAACCGGACTCGGCGTGGGGCTGTCAGCCGCGACCGAGGTTCCGCAATTTGCCGCCTGAGTCGCGGTCAGCTCGCCGTGGCCGAAGACGTTGGCTCCGACGGCGGCGGCGACGGTGGAGACCGAAAGCACGATCGCGATGGCGGCGGCGGCGGCGCGAGCCAGGTTGCCCTGTCTCGAGTCATCGATCATGTCCGCCGTTCGCCGACCCGTCTGTTTCAGGTTCGCCACCTTTATGTGTTGTTGCTCGCTCTTGGACGCCTCACCGGGAGCCGGCCCTTGCGGACCGGCCCCCGGCTTTGCCAGCGGCGATGCTCTCGTCGCCGGCCATGAACTGGGTTTTAGAGCCTGCAGCCGCAGGCGTTGGTGTTCTGGTCGAGCTCCTGCCTGACCCGCTGGGTCGCGTCGAGGTCGGGGTTCGCCGTGTTCCTGGCGTCCTGGTCGTTGCTGACCGGGATCGCCGAGGTGGCGTTGCCCGTGTTCTGGGCACTGCCGCTCGACGCGCTTGTGCTCATGGTGCTGGTGAAGTAGACGACATCGATGTTCGCCGCGGAGCCGGTCGAGTGGCCGACGTTCTCGGTCTGGGAGTTGTCCGCCACCCTGCCGCCGTTCGCGGTCTGGTTTCCCGAGAGGCTGGCGTTGCCGCCGGTGTTGTCTCTCGAAACGTTCCTGGTGGCACCGCTGCTGCCACCGCTGGCGGTCGTGTCCCCGGTGTTCGATGCGAGGTTCACGTTGGCTGCGACGCCGGTGGTTGTTCCGTTTGCGCCACCGTTTGCGCTTCCGGCGTTGCCACCTTGTCCGCCGTTTCCGCCGGTGCCGTCACCAGCGTTGGAGTTGTTCGCGGCCCTTCCGTCGCCGCCGGAGGTGTTGGCGTTGAGGTTCGCGGTCGCGTTCGAGTTTCCGTTGCAGTCCGGGTTGTTGTTGTTCGCGTTCGCGTTCGTGTTCAGGTTCGATCCCGTCGAACCAGCGTTCGTGTTCGCGTTCGCCGGCCCGGTGTTGCATGAGTTGGTCGGGCCTGCGCGGTTGCTCGTCGAGTTGGCGTTGGCTGCGCCGCCGGCGCCGCCCGCTGCGTTACCGGTGAGTGCGCCGCCGGTTCCGGCTGCGCCGGCTCCGCCGGCTCCACCCATGGGCATCCCGCCCTCGCCGCCGCCGCGGTTCACTGTGCTGTTGGCGGTCGCGTTCTGCTTCGCTCCGGTGTAGTTCTGGGCCGTCGTGTCGCCCGTGGAGCCACCCCTTGCGAGCTGGCTGGTGTCGGCGCTACCGCCGACCGCGGTGCGAGCGCCACTGTTCGTGCCACCGGCCGAGACGTTGTTCTGCGTCTGGTTGCCGCCGGTGTTCGTGCCCGTCGCGCTCGAGTTCGCGGTCTGCGTCGAGGTCTTCATGAGAACGAGCTTGGGCCCGCTCACGGTGACCGCGCCGCTCTTCGCGCCGGTCTTCGCGGCGGACGTGTTGTTGTTGCCGAAGTTACCGGCGGTGTTGCCGGCGCTCTGGGTCGCGTTTGCGTTCTGGGTCTGAGACTGCGCTCCAGCCGTCAGAGTGCCGTTGTTGGTCCGCGTGTTGTCCGTCTGGTTGAAGCTGTCGATCCAGTTCTGGTTCTGATTGCTCGTGTCTCCGAATGCGAAGACGGCTGGTCCGATCAGCGCCAGAGCCAGGACGATTCCGGTGAGGATTCCGGCGATCCGGAATGTTCCGCTCATTTCTTTCTTTTTCTCCTATTGATTCGCTGCGCGTTTTGGAAGCGTCGCTTTCGTCACATAGGCATTCGCACGGCGCGAGTAGGTGGATGACGCGCTCCAGGCGGCGGCCGCTCTCCGATCAAGGCCCAACCTCCTCGACCTCGATGACGGGAAGTCCGTCATCGTCGGCCGTCACGCGCACGACAAATCGTCCAGCTCCGTCGATGTGGACGATGCGATTGACCGACCCAGCGCCGGTCGTCACCGAGACCTCAACGACGGTCGAGCTATCTCCGTCGTTGGAGTTCGAGGTCGAGGTGACCGAGACATTCGATCCCGAGACGGCATTCGAAATGACCGACACGGTCGTGCCGGTTGCCGAGGCACCATTCGCCGTCTGGTCACCGCTGACGGAGACGCCACCGACGGATGTCCCGACCGCGACGTTGCCGGCAGCCCCGGCTGAGCCGACGCTGACGCTGGCGGTGCTGGAGCTCTGGACGACGTTCAGATTGGTACTGACCACGACCTGATCGCCGTTCGTTCCTGCGGTGGCTGAGGCCTCGTTCTGCGGGCTGCTGCGAGCGTCGGCCTGGCCGTTCAGTGGCACGTGAATGCTCGGTTGGCATGCGGCGGCCAGGAATCCAAAAAACAGAGACAACACGGCCGCTCGCATTCCCAACATGCCCTCCACCCGATGCTTTGCGCAGTGGACCGCATGTCCTCGTGAAATGTCCGTTAGCGCCTCAGGACATGTCGCTTACAAAACGTCGTTGGCCGTAGCAATCGCGTGACGCGGTCGCCCTGTCGTGAGTGCGGACCTCCGTAACCATTTGTGACGTAGAGACGCGGTCAATCGCGACTCGTGACAATCCCACTGGAACTGCCCAGAAGGAGGCATCGCAGAGCGTTACGGCCGCGTGAACGGCTTTGCGACGCGGCCATCGGCGGCTGTCGAGCATGACTCGCCTCGAGCCAGTGAGCTTTGTGGCGGGCGTCCGAACAGCTTCCTTTTGGAGTAGAACCGCGCCGTTCACGGCGCGTAACGGGGCGTCTTGGGCGCGGCGCAGATGCCGTCACGGATGTGTTCCTTGACCAGTGCCGAGTCTTGTCGCTTCACTTCGCTGGACGGAGAAAAACCTTTGGGGCTTCTGCCGATCGGATCGGCTGCACGTAAAGGGACGGGCCGGACACAAGCACAAGGTGGGAGACGATGGCAGCTGCGCTAAGCGGCGTCCCAGATCTCGCCGGCCGGTGAGCAATATCGCCGTGGTCGGAACGGGATACGTCGGCCTAGCGTACGCGGCTGCCTTGGCCGACCTCGGTCACCGAGTGACGGCCCTCGACGTCCTTGCCGATCGGATCGCCGGGCTCCAAACGGGGACGATCCCCTTCTACGAGCCCGGCCTCGCGGAGCTGGTTGGCCGGGGTAACGAATCGGGTCGGCTCCGGTTCAGCACCGACTTCCGCACGGCGGTCGGAGGCGCCGAGTTCGTGTTCCTGTGCGTAGGGACCCCGCCGCTTCCAAATGGAGATGCCGACATGCGGCAGGTGGAGTCGGCCGCGACTTGCGTCGGCGCTTCGCTTTCGGCGGGTCGGCGGACGCTGATCATCAACAAGAGCACGATGCCGCCCGGCTCGGCCGATCTCGTGACAGCGATCGTGCGCCGCCATGCGCCGGACGCCGTACGCTTCGAAGTCGTTTCGAACCCGGAGTTCCTGCGGGAAGGATCGGCGTTACACGACATTCGCCACCCCGATCGGATCGTTCTTGGAGCCGATAACCCGGAGGCTGCCGATGTCGTGGCTGCGCTCTATGAACCGATCGGCGCCCCGGTCCTTGTCACGGACCGCCGCGCGGCGGAAATGATGAAGTACGCCGCGAACGCATTCCTCGCGACGAAGATCTCGTTCATCAACGAGATCGCCCAGCTCTGCGAGGAGGCCGGCGTCGACGTGAACGTGGTCGCCGAAGGCATCGGGATGGACTTCCGTATCGGCCATCGCTTCCTGCACGCCGGGCTCGGATTCGGAGGCAGCTGCTTTCCGAAGGACGTCGCCGCGCTGATCCGGCTTGCCGACCGGGCCGGACTCCCATCGCGATCGCTTCGGTCCACGCTTCAAATCAACGAGGACACCCCGGTCCGGTTCCTCGATCGGGCCGAGCGCATGCTCGGCGAATTCGACGGTCGACTCATCGGCGTCTGGGGACTGTCCTTTAAAGAGGAGACCGATGACATTCGCAACTCGCCCGCGATCGTGACGATCAAACTCCTCGAGGCGCGCGGGGCTCGCGTGCAGGCGTACGACCCGGCGGCGATGGTCGCCGCCAGCCCGATCGTCCCCGAGGTCGCGATGACCCGAAGCGCATACGAAGCGGCAGCCGGCGCCGACGCGGTCTTGTTGGCGACCCCCTGGAATGAGTTTCGGCAGGTAGATCTTCGCCGCGTCGCCGAGCTGATGAGCGGCGACGTCCTGCTGGATGGCCGCAACCTCTACGACCCGCGTCTCGTCGCGGAGGCACGGCTCCGCTACCTCGGCATCGGACGCGGCGTGCCGTTCCCGACCCCGCGTCGAATGCAGAACGACGGTATCCAGCCGAAACCCCTGGCAGAGGCGTCTGTATGAAAGGGGGGCCCGTCCTGGTGGCCGGCGGCGGTGGATTCGTCGGAAGTCACCTCGTCGGGGCGCTGCTGACACGCGCAGAGGAGGTCGTCGTCGTGGACTCGTTCCAGACCGGACGTCGGACAAACCTGGCTTCGCTCATCGATGACGACCGCCTCACCATCCAGCACGCCAACATCATTGATCCTCTGCCACCGGAGGTTGCCAGCCGAACCTACGCCCGTATCTATCACCTCGCGAGTCCAGCAAGTCCGGCGGACTACGGTCGCCTTCCGCTCGAGACTCTGCGAGCGAATTCGATCGGCACCATGCAACTGCTCGACCTGGCGTCGCGCGACGGCGCGCGTTTCGTCCTCGCATCGACTTCCGAGGTGTATGGCGATCCAACAGTTCACCCCCAGCCCGAGACGTATTGGGGGAACGTCAATCCGATCGGACCGCGGTCGTGCTACGACGAGGGAAAGCGGTTCGCAGAAAGCGTGACCATGAGCTACGTGCGCGCTCGGGACGTGGATGCTCGGGTCGCGCGCATCTTCAACACGTACGGCCCCAGGTCGGCGCCGGGCGACGGCCGAATGATGCCAAGCTTCTGCGTGCAGGCACTGCGCGGTGAACCGCTGACCGTCTACGGAGACGGGTCACAGACCCGGTCGTGCTGCTATGTGACCGACCTCGTCGAGGGGCTCGTCGCGCTGATGGATTCAGATGGCCTCGCAGGGGAGGTCGTAAATCTCGGCAATCCGGACGAGCGCACTGTCCTCGACATCGCGCGACGGGTCGTCCACCTCGCAGAGTCGGGCTCGCCGATCATCTACGAACGGCTTCCGACCGACGACCCTTCTCGTCGCCGACCCGATATCCGAAAAGCGAGGGCCGTGCTCGGTTGGGCGCCAAAGGTAGACCTCGACAACGGCATCCTCCGAACGCTCGAGTACTTCAGCGCCGCGGGAATCGGACCGGCGAGGACGCTCGCCATCGGAGGGTGACAAAGCGCGGGTCGGGAGAGAGCTGGTGGTTCCGACTCAGCGCGGTGGCGATGGTTGCGGGTCTGGTGTGGCTTCTTCCGTGGCTCCTGCTGAGCTTGAACTGGGAGTTGTGGCCATTCGCCGTCGTATACGCGATCGGCAACATCGTCATCGCGACCAATCTCGTCCTTACCGCTGTGAACAACTGGGTACGGAATGACCCAAAACCTATAGTGCTCACGAGCGACGAGCCGGTCGTGGGAGTCATCATCCCGACTGCGGGCGAACCCAACTGGATGGTCGAGCGCACCGTGCGATCAGTCCTGGCCCAGGATTGGCCGCGCAACCGGCTTCAGATTGTGGTCACTGACGATTCGCATCGCCGAGAGATCGCCGAGCTCGTCGCGAGGATCAATCTCGACACCAACGGTGCGAGTGTTCTCTATCACGAACCGGAGCCGCGACATTTGCGCATAGGCGAGGGCAAGGCCGGAAATCTGAACTCCGCCCTGCGCCGGTTCAAGGAGGCCGTCCGCTACATCGAGACCCGCGACGCGGATGACGAGGTCGAGGATCCTTTATTCCTCCGTCAATGCGTCGGGCAGCTCGAAGCCAACAAAAGGCTGGCCTTCGTTCAGACCATGAAGACCGCTTCGGTCAGCAGGGGCGACCCATTCAACAATCTCGAGCTGATCTTCTACCGCGAAATCATGCCGGCGAGAAACGCGGCGAATGCCGTGTTCCCCTGCGGATCCGGGCTGGTGTGGCGCCGGCTCGCGTTGCGCGAGATCGGCGACTTTCCAACGTGGAACCTGGTTGAGGATCTTCAGTCAGGCGTTGAAGCGCTACGTCGAGGGTGGCGCGGCGCTTACCTTCCGATCGTTGGCGCCCGAGCTCAACACGCACCGGAAGACATTCCCAATCTGTACAAACAGCGCGGAACGTGGGCGCTCGACACGATGCGACTTCTGGTCTGGCGAGATCTGCGTGGGCTAACGCTGCGTCAACGACTCCAGTTCATCGAACTCGGCGTCTGGTACCTGCAGGGATTTACGACCTGGGCCCTCGCTCTGATGGGAACGGCATGGTTGGTCTGGGATCTGTCGCCGCTCATCACAGATGCCGAAAGCTTCGCAGCACATTTCCTTCCCTTCGTTCTTACCGTCGAGCTGTTCCTGGTCGGCTTCAAGGGCCGTCAGCCCTACGCCGCTCTGTGGCATACCCGGCAGCTCGGTATCGGCCTCGCGCCGGTGTTTCTTCGCGCCTGCCTCGTCGCCCTCATCGCGGGCCCGAACAAGAGACCTGCCTACCAAGTCACACGGAAGCAGCACGCCTTCGCGGTGTACTGGCGCCAAGTCTTCATACACGTGATCGCGCTTGTCGCCGTAATCGGCGGGTTCCTGTACGGCGTTCTGGTCCGCCACCACCCGTTCGCGCTATCGCCGGCGACGCTCTATTGGGTGGCCGTGTTCGTTCTTCTCGTTGGAGGATTTGTTACCAAAAGCTGGTTCGGCGTTCGTGCTCGGCCGCCAGCTCTAGCTACACCACGAGTGCCAGTGTGATACGTAGGCATTCGGATGCGTAGTCGGGTCTACGCGGGCGCTGGCCCGGGCGGCTAGTCGCTTAACGCGAAATGTGAGTGGACGGTTCGGCCTCCGCGCCCGCGCCGGCCGCCGCACGGATCCGCTCGAGCTCGGCGAGCGCCGCCGCGACGTCCGCGTGCCCGCCGGGCAACGCGCGCTCGAGATCCGCCACAGCGCGCTCCGCCAGCGCGATCGCTTCAGTGAATTGCCAACGCGCCTTGTGCCCCTTGGCGAGCTCAAGGCGGACGCGCGCCGTGGCGGGATGCGTTGGGCCCAACGACTTGACGAGGATGTCGAGCGCTCGGTTCAGAAGCTCGTCGGTCGTCTCCGTACGACCTTGGTCGCGACGCGCTGACGCAAGCGCGACGAGTGTTCGCGCGAGAGACAAATGCTCGCTCCCGAGGGCGCGCTGCCGGATCCCAAGGCTTCGCTCGAGTAACCCTTCGGCCTCGGGGAAGCGTCCCGCGTCGAGGTGAGCTTCAGCCAGACCATCAAGGCAGTCGGCGACCGAAGGATCGGCGGGGCCGTGCTCACGCTCTCGGATCGAGAGTGCACGCCGGAGAAGCGGTTCCGAATCGGCGAGGCGTCCTGCCTTCTGCCGCAGGCCAGCGAGCTCGTAAAGTAGGTCGCCCGTCGCGCGGCCGTCGTAATTGCCGGCCTCGCGGACCGCGAGCGCGCGCTCGAACTGAGAATTCGCCCGTTCAAGATCTCCCGCGAGCGCGTACGACGCGCCCAGCTCCTGGAGTGTCTCCGCGACCGCCACGTGATCTGAACCGAGGGTCGTCTCGCGAATCGCGAGCGACCGCAGCAGGAGCGGCTCTGCGTCGGTGGCACGGCCTTGGCGCCGCCGGAGAGAGCCGAGGGCGTGAAGCGTATCCGCAGTGCGCAAGTCGTCGGCACCTAACGCCTGTTCGCTGATCGCAAGCAGCCGCTCGTAGAGGAGGCTGGCATCCTCTGACTGACCGCGGCGAGATGCGATCGACGCGAGCGCATCCAAGGGCTCGAGCAGCGCAGGGTCATCGCTGCCGAAATCTCTCTCGGCGATGGCGTAGACCCGCTCGTAGAGGTCCTCCGCCTTGTCGAAGGCACCCTGCTCATACCAGAGTGACGCCAGTCCTCGCAGCGCGACGAGGTCACGGGAGTCGTCGTCGCGCTCCCCCTCCCTCGCCTGGACAGAGCGCTCGAAGAGCGACGTGGCTTCTTCCGTATGGCCGCGATCCCGCTCGATGGCGCCGAGATCGCGCAGTGCGTCTGCAAGGATGTCGTCCTCGCCGCCGGTATCGCGCATCGCGATCGCGCGGCGCAAGGGTGCTTCCGCCTCCAGGGCTTTCCCCAGGCGCACACGTAGCGAGCCGAGCGCGGCGCAAAGCGCGCCGATCTCCGGATCGTCCGCTCGGCGCGTACGCTCGACATACGCGAGGGTCTTGACGACCAGCGGCTCTGCATCGCCGTCTCGGCTCGCGTCGAGGTAAGCGCGACCGAGCGCTGCCGTAACGGAAGCAGAGGCATCCGATTCTTCGACCTCTTCTGGGTCACGCGCGGCGACGGCCCGCTCAAGAAAAGGGACCGCTTCGGTCCGGCGCTCGCGCGCCGTCAATAGGAGTCCGAGGGCCGCGGCACTCGCGCCGGTGTCGCGATCGAGCGGGCCAAGAACGCGCTCGCGGATCGCGATCGCGCGACGGAAGAGCGCTTCGGCTTCGGTTTCGCGCCCGAGCCCGCTCAGGACACGCGCGAGGCCATCGAGCAGCTCCGCTGTATCCGCGCCTCCGCCTTTCCCCTCCAGCGACGAGATCGCGCTGCGCAAGACGGGCTCTGCTCCTTCCAGGTCACCCTCGGCCATCCGAACCCGCGCGACCTCGATGAGGATCGCGCTCCGCTTCACGGTCATAGGCTCGGCCGCGATCGCAAGGGTCACCGCCCGATCGAGCGCGGCCTTGGCCTCGGCGGAACGGCCGGTCCGCTGAAGAACGGCACCGAGAACGGTGAGCACGGGGGCGATTTCCGGATGATCCCGACCGAAGAGCCGCTCACGGGCCGCTAGAGCATCTCTTAGGAGCTGCTCCGCCTCGTTGTCGTCGCCTAGATCGGCCCGAGCGGCCGCCAAATGAAACAACGTCCCCGCGACGTCAGGGTGGTCACGTCCAGTCACGCGAAGGCGCATCGCGAGCGCCCGGCGGAAGAGGGCTTCGGCCTCGGACGGCCGCCCCCGAGCGTGGGCCAATGCCCCGAGATCCTCCAGAAGAGCAAGCACGTCCAGGTCGCTGATACCGAAGGCCTTCTCTCGAATCGCGATCGCCTTTCGCAGCAGCGGCTCGGCCACCGCGAACCGCCGTTCCGCCTGGTAATGCGAGGCGAGTATGGCGAGCGCGCTCGCGACCTCTGGGTGGTCCGGCCCTAGTGCCGCTTCGCGCAGCTCAACCGTGCGCCGGAGCCGCTCCTCGGCCTCGTCCACCGTCGGCGGCTTGACCGCTGCGGCGCCCGGCGATTCGGCCGGGGTCTCGTGCACTCGACCCGATCGTTGGCGCGCGAGGCGCAACGCGAATGCAAAAGCGCCGACGCTCCCTCCGAGCGATATCAGAGCGATCTCGAGGGCGACCGTCATCGGAGGCTATTGAGGCTCCCCCAGCCCGAAACAGCAAGGGCTAGAACGAAGCATGCCGACGAGCTCGGGACTGACGGAGCGGATACTGTCAAGACTGCCACCTCGACCATACCTCAACCGGTCACGTCATCTGTACTCAATCCTCACAGTGCAAACTGGCATGGGGAACCGGCGACGCGCGCGTGAAGGGGAGAGTCGTGGGGCTTGCGTTTTCGCACTTACGTGTCGGCGTTTTGGATTCGACCGGCGAGACCTACGCGGTTGTGGCTCGTTCCGGCCTCGGCGTCGCACTGAGAAGGCTCGCGGCGACCACAGATCCACTTGCGGAGCCGCGGTGTGACATGGTCGTTCATGCTTCCTACGGGGATACCGACTGGACGGCGGTTGGGCGCTGCGCGGCCCGCATTTCGACCGTCGTGGTCGTCGCCCCGGCCACAGACGATGATGCCCGCCGGGCACTTGACGCGGGCGCTTTCGGACACATCGATGCGAATTTGCCGGCCGATGCCATAGGCCGAGCCCTTGCCGGAGCGCTGCGGGGAGAGCCAGCGTTTCCGAGGCGTATCTTCGCCGAGCTCCTTCGACGGCGTGGGGAGTCCCCGAGCGGAATGAAGATCCTCGCCCTCACACCGCGCCAGCTCGAGGTCGCGCAGCTGATCGCGGGGGGTGCCGCTGACAAAGAGATCGCAAACGCCCTCGGCATCGCAACAACGACCGCGCAGAAGCACGTGACTCACCTGCTGAAGCGACTAGATGTTCCGAACCGTGCGGCGGCGGCGGCGATAGTGGCTGCTTCAGGAGCCCACGCCTAACCAGCGTCGGAGGGACCGAATGCACCACGCGCCGTGGTGCGAAAAGCAGGTATCCGCATTGACGGCTTGATGACCGCGGGACGATGCTGCGGTGGCGCGCGGGCACGGGGGAGGGCGCTTGATCGACCGATTCCCAGACGCTGGGGCAAATGCAACTGTCGATGCCCAGACAGAGCTCGCCTCATGGCCGGTCACGGCACCGGCCGTCCACATGGCGCACTCCCGCGTCGCCGGTCCCGCTTATGAACGCCTCGAGGAGTGCGGTATCGCCATGCGGAGCGTCGCACCCCACCTCGGCGCGATCGACATGGCCGTTGTCGCGCGCGGCGATGTCGTCATCGTCGGATGCACCGACAGAATGTTGCTCGCGCCTTCGTTCCGTGCGCGAGTTCAGGCGATCGCCGGTTTCGCGCGCGTGCTCGCCGTCATCCCGTCGCCGAGTCCTGACAGCGCCTACCTCGCCGCTCGCGCCGGTTTTCACGGTCTCGTCGCGCGCGAGGTCTCGTGCGACGCGTTCAGGCGGGCGATCGAAGCGGCGCGACACGGGGAGCTCGTCTTCCCCCGGGGTGCCGTCGCCTCGCTCATCCGGCTTATCAAGCGGAACGTCAAAGAGAACGGCGGCGCCCGCTCGCACCACCTCACGCCACGACAGACGCAGGTTGTCGATCTCATCGCACAAGGCTCGACAGACCGCGAGATCGCGGTCGTGCTTCAGATCAGCGAGTCCACGGCGCACAAGCACGTGCAAAACGCGTTACGCCGCGCCAACGCGAGGACGCGCAGCCAGCTGGTCGCGCGCACTCACCGACGCGGATCGCGAATCGCGCCAGCTAACGGCAGGGCCTGACGATGAAACGGTTTGCGCGTGAAGGGGGCGGGCAGAGCATGGTTGAGATCGCGCTCGCTCTTCCCATTCTTCTCCTGCTCGTGCTCGGGATCGCTGACCTCGGCCGGGTCGCGCTTTACAGCATCGCGGTAACGCACGCGGCACGCGACGCTGCCGCATACGCCGTACAAAATCTGGATGTCACCGACGCGACCATAAACAGTCGGGTGTGCGACGAGCTCAGCCTCCAGAAGCCGGCATGCGCCGGACTCCAGGTGCACTGCTTCCGCGGGACGGATACGTGCAGCACCGGGAAGGCCGCGCCGACGGTCCGCGTGTCGGTGCAATTTGACCTATCGCTCCTCACCGGGATGATCGTCAACCGCCTTGGGGTTGGCGCCATCCCACTCCACAGCGATTCGACGTTCGCCGGGTACACGCAATGAGCGCCTCTACTTTTCGCCGTCTTCATGATGAGCGGGGAACCGCGACGCTCGAATTCGCCCTGGTCGTGCCGGTGTTGCTCGCCATCCTGCTCACGGGGATCGACTTCTCGCGCGCGCTTCTCGCGTACACGACGATTGGCAACGCCACGCGCGAGGGCGTCCGCTACGCGGCGCTGCACCCCGGCGCAACCGACGCGGAGGTTCTTGGTGCGGTACAGAGGTACGCCGGCCCTCTAAATCCGAGCCTCTTCGAACTCGAGGTCAAGTACACGGAGGGCGGCGCTGCGTCCGCAGGTATTCCGAGCCGCCGGCCTCGGCCCCTAACGGTGCAGGTGACCGTGAAATATCCGTGGCAAGCGACAAGTGCGATCGCGGCAGGCTTCTTCACGGCGACCAGCGGCTCTCCCACGCTCGCGAGCTCGGCGAGCATGGACACACAGCGTTGATCCGCGCCCGGAACGAAGAGGGCGGCCAGGCGCTCGCGATCGCGGCGGCCGGGGCATTCGTCTTGGCGGTCGCGCTGGCCCTGACGATCGATTGGGGCTACGCGCTGGTGCAGAGGCGAATCGCCCAGAACGACGCCGACAAAGTCGCCGTCGAGGTTGGCCGGTTGCTCACGAGCTCTGTTGCGCTATCAGGCAATACGCCCTTCTTCGCCGTTGCCGGCAGGAATAGCACGAGCGTTACGAGGCAGACCGCTCTGACCCATGTTGACGCGTGCACCGCCGCGACGAGCGCGTACCAACGTGATCGCTCGACACCGGGGGCCAATCCAGCAATCTGGCTCGATTTCGAACAGTGGTCGGGCGGCACGTCGTTGTCGTCTGCTCCGACTAGTTTCGTTCGCGCCAACTGCGCTCGCGGAAAGCCACGGACGGTAGCGGTGGATCGGCGCACGACGACCGTCCACGTTCGGGTGGAATTCACGTACAGGCCGATCTTTGCTTTGCTGCTGCGGCAGCCCCAGGTGATCGTCGGGGCGACCTCGCGGATTGCCCTGGCCGGCGCGCCATACACGGTGGACCCGGTCGATGAAAAGACCCTCGACGCCCGGGCATCCGTTTCGCAGACCGACTACGCGGAATTGGCGCAATCGGCGAGCGCCGTTGCTCGGACCTGGCCTCTCGTGCGTCGCTACAACCCAAGCGACCTTTCGAGCAAACGACCATGTGGCCCGCCGTGCGACCCGACGACGGCGACGCCGTTGGAGTTCGTCAGTGGCGGAAAGATCACGGTCCTCGATCTCTCGAGTCAGTCGGCGCGCAAACCCGGGGCCGAGCAGCTCATCACGGAGCCCGAGCCCGGAACCTCGCTCTTCGACTGGTTCGCCGACGGCTTCGGCGGCGTGCTCGGCCTCGCCACAAAGTGGGCCCCGCTGCGTACGGCGGCGCAAGACTCGGCGCCGAGCCTCGCAATAAACCGGAGCCCTTGCAGAAACGTTCCCGGTTGGCTTGCGGCTCCGCCTTCGTGCCAGCCGGACTCCACCAACGGTGACGAGAGCACGCGTGGCGATTGGATCGAAACGATCCCTTCGCCGTCCATTGCGACCGTCGTCGGTGACATGCAGGTGCTCATCCAGAGCAGAGGCACGACCACCGCGTATTCGACTAAGGCGATTCCGAACACCGGTGGCCGCACCTACGGTCGTGCCCTCGTGGTGTGGATCTACCTCTGGGATTGCGGGCAGAACTTCGGAAACATTGGCCAGTGGGAGGACTCGAGCTGCGCATCCAGTGCGCGTACAGACCGCGTGCATCTCTTCAGCGTGGTGCCGGTGACGTTCTACGAAGGTCTCCTGACCAACAGTTCGATCAAGGGTTATTGGGGCGGGAACTTCGTCGACCCGGGCAGATGCCGGGCCGCCCCCGGCTCTTGCCCAGCACTCACGCCGCTCGCGAACAGCGCATTCCTTATTGCGGACGACCAGCGCTGGGATCCCACCGCCGATGGCGTTGACGAGGACCAGAACAACGGGGACGAGTGCGAAGGAGGCGGGGGCGGTGAGAACTGTGATTAACACTCGCGAGGAGGCGGAAGGCGATGAATGAAATTCGATCATGGATTTTTCTGGCGCTGGGACTGCTGCTATCGGGCATGACCGGTCTTGCGCTGTACGGCGTCAGCCAAGACGTCTCGAACCGCGGCCAGGCGGCAGCCGCGAACGACAGCGTTGAGGTCCTCGTGGCAAGCGCGGATATCCCGCCGCGCAGCGTTCTTGCCACGTCGAATTTGGTTTCGCGAAGCTATCCGCGCGAGCTCGTGCCGAAGGGGGCCATCGGCCACACTGCCGACGCGATCGGGCAGACAACGGTCGCGACGATCCCAAAGGGCGCCGTCATTCTTCGCGACCAGCTCATCGCCGCAGGCGGGAACAAGGGCGCATCGGTCACGCTCGATAAAGGCACCGTACTGGTCGCATTCCCGACATCGGATCCGCTCACCGTCGCCGGGCTCATCGAGGCCGGGGACCGTGTCGACATCCTCGCGACGCTTCCCGGAGCGGACGGGAGCAAGCGAACGCAGACGATAGTGCAGAACCTCGTCGTTGTTGACGTCGTTCGCGCAAGCGCGTCGCGTACAGCCGCGCTCACCTTCATCGTCGATCCGCAGGTCGCGCTGATATTGAAGAACCTCCGGGACGCGCAGTACACGATCGATCTTTCGATCCGTGCGCGTGCCGACACCGAGACCGTGAAGACCACCACGGTCGACAGCGACTACGTGCAGCAGCGCTACGGCATCCGCAAATGAGCGACGTGGTCCGCGCCGTCATCCTGTGCGACCCGGACGCCACGGCGATCGAGACTGCGCGCGCCGCGCTGTCAGCGGATGCCGGATTCCGCGTCGCCGCGACCACAGCGACCTTTCCAGAGCTCATTGAGACCGTCGTCCGCGCGGGTGCGGACGTCGTCGTTCTGGATGCCGGGGCCGTCAGAGAGATCCCAAGCGCGGTGCGGGAGTTGCTCGCCGCGGCGCCGGAATGTTGCGTCGTCGTCACTGGCGTCGACATTCCGCCGGCCGTCGTTTCGCGCGCAGTCACAGCCGGCGCGCGAGGATTTCTGCTAAAGCCGTACCCGCCGTCCGAACTGGTCCGCACGGCCAGCGAGGCGTTTCAAAGCCTCGTGGCGCTGCGTCGGGTGCAGCGCCCGCAACCGGCCAGCGCGCCCACGCCGACTGGCCCTCCACGCGGAAAGCTGATCGTCGCGTACGGACCGAAGGGCGGTGTTGGGACGACGACGATCGCGACAAACCTCGCCATCGCGTTGGCGAACCCCAAACGCCGCGTTGCCGTGGTCGATCTAGACCTCCAGTTCGGCGATGTAGGGTGCCTCCTCGATCTCCGAGGGGTGAACAGCGTCATCGACCTGCTCGAACACGTCAACGGGATCGACGCGAGTGTGCTTGCCGAGATCATGCCGAAGCACAGCTCGGGCATCCAGGCACTTCTCGCGCCGGAGGGACACAGCGAGCTCGCGGCGATCTCCGCCGACCAGATCAGCTGGCTGATGGATCAGCTCCGAAACCACTTCGACTACATCGTCTGCGACCTCTGGTCGAGCCTGGACGAGCTCACCCTCGCGATGCTTCGGCTCGCGGATCGCGTCATCCTCGTCACCACGCCCGAGCTGCCTGCGCTCAAGAACCTACGCCGCGCAATCACCGCAACCGGGAACCTCCTCCTCGACGACCGGACGATCGTGGTCGTCAACCGGCTCCCGGGGAAAGTCGGCATCAACGTCGCGGACATCGAACGCAACGTCGGCAAGCCCATCGCGGTGGGCATACCGAGCGACGGCGTTGGCGTCACGGACGCGATCAACCATGGGATCTCCGTCTTCGATCATCGCGCTCACGTCCGTATTACCCGAGCGTACCGGCGGCTCGCAAACCTGCTTTCGGGCGACGTTCCGTACCGCCGTGGGGCCGAGGTCGGCCCCGTCCCAGCCGCCGCCAGCGCGCAGTAAGGGGAGGGTTCGATCATGGCAGTGCTGCGATCTTTTGGACCGCGAAGCGATACTGCCCGGCAGGAGCGCGAAGCGCCCGCGCAGGCCGCGGCGCTCCTCGCCGTCGACGAGGACTGGAAGCCGGAGCTGATTTCGGTCAGCCGGCTTCATGGAACAAAGGAGGTCGAGCTCGTCGCGCGGCTGCATGCCCGAATTACGTCGATCGCGGGACGCGCCCTCGACAACGCTTCCCCTGAGTCCGTGAGAGCGATGCTCGCCGAGCAATTCCCAATCGCATTGGAAGACGAGCACGTTACGGTCAACCGGACTGACCGCCTGCGTCTTCAGGACGCCGTCCTCGCCGAAATCGTTGGTTATGGGCCACTCCAAGAGCTCATCCTCGACGACAGCATCTCGGAGATCATGGTGAACGGTCCGAAGAAGGTATGGATCGAACGCGCTGGCAAGCTTTACCTGACGGACATCACGCTCGCCGACTCGGACGCCGTCCTTAGGATCATCCAGCGGATCATCGCCCCCATCAACAGGCGGTGCGATGAGTCGTCGCCGATGGTTGACGCGCGTTTGCCCGACGGCTCCAGGGTCAATGCCATCATTCCACCGCTGTCGCTTGTGGGCCCCGTCATCACGATCCGAAAGTTCCGCCGGGAGCCGCTTGGGCCCGCCGACCTGCTTCAGAACGGCACCCTGGCTACTGAGTCACTCAAGTTCTTGCGCGCCTGCGTCGTCGGCCGGCTCAACATCATCGTTGCAGGCGGCACTGGCGCCGGGAAAACAACTCTCCTCAATGTGCTCTCGTCCTACATCTCGGGGCGCGAGCGCATCGTGACCATCGAGGACGCGGCCGAGCTTCGCCTGCAACAGGCGCACATCATCACGCTCGAAAGTCGGCCTCAGAATGCTGAGGGGCGCGGCGAAGTTCGCATTCGGGATCTGTTTCGCAACGCATTACGCATGCGTCCCGACCGAATCGTCATCGGCGAATGCCGAGGCCCCGAGGCTCTCGACATGCTGCAGTCGATGAACACAGGTCACGACGGCTCGATGACGACGGTGCACTCGAACGGGCCGCGCGATACGCTGGCCCGGATTGAAACGATGGTCCTGATGTCCGGGGCCGAGTTGCCGCTCCGCGCCATTCGGGATCAGATCGTCTCGGCGATCGATCTCATCGTCTACGTCGAGCGCTTGCAGGACGGGACACGCAAGGTCACTCAGATCAGCGAGGTCCGCGGGCTCGAGGGCGATGTCATCACGATGCAGGACATCTTCGCTTTCCAGCGCGAGGGATTCGACGGTCACCACGTCCGTGGGTCGTTGCGCCCGACCGGCATCCGGCCTTCTTTCAGCGAGAAGCTCTACGTCCGAGGGATCGAAATGCCGCCGACATGGTTCGGCTACCAGGACTAGGAGATGGTCGCCCCGTTCATCCCCGCACTATTCGGCGCAGCCGCCATCGCTGTCTTTGCCTTTGGCCTTTGGTTGCCAGCGTACCTTCGCCATCGCACGCTTCGCCAGCGGCTCGCTGGCTTCGTCTACGCCGGCACCGCCGCCGGTTTCGCCCTCGACGTCGGTGGGCGACGTCGCCGGGCGCTAGCGCGCCGCATCCGGACCCGTCGACAGCCGCTCGCCCGTCACCTGTCGAACATGATCTCGCTCGCTCATGCGGACGTCAGCGCGAGCGAGATACTCGCGGCGATGGCGATCCTCGGTGCCGTCGCGTTCGTCACTGTCTCCGGAATGGCCGGGTCGGTCTTGATCGGCCTTGTCGCCGCTATCGGCGGGTCCGCGCTTCCGATCGGCTGGCTCGAGTTCATGCATCGGCGATCGAACGCGCGGTTCGTGAGCCAGTTACTCGACACGATCCTTCTGCTGTCCAGTTCGGTGCGCAGTGGCCATAGCCTCCTGCAGGCCCTCGAGCAGGTCGCTTCGCAGGCACCTGAACCGACGCGGAGCGGTTTCGCTCTCACCGTCCGTGAGATCGGTTTGGGTGCGTCTCAGGAGGACGCGCTCGAGCGCCTTGCAGAGCGATTCCCCTCGGAGGACTTCGAGCTGATCGTCAGCGCAATCAACGCACACCAACAGATAGGCGGAAGCCTCGCGAAGATGCTTGACGCAATCGCGCAGACGGTCCGCGAGCGCCAGCACATCGCGGGCGACATCCGCAGCTTCACTTCGCAGCAGCGCTACTCGGCATACGTCCTATCCGCCCTGCCACTTGGAGCGCTCCTTGCGCTTCTTACCTTCAGCCCCGACTACATCGCGGTCATGTTCGAGGATGACTCGCTGCGTACGGCCCTCGTCATCGCGGGTGGAATGGTCGTCGCGGGCTTCATGGTCATGCGGCGCTTGGCAACAATAAATGTGTAAGCGCCTTGCGCTGATCGTGATCGCAGTCCTCGGATCGCTCCTCGGTCAGATCACTCCAGCGGCAGGGGACGACCCGATTCGGCTGGTCATCACGCAGATGGATGCGACGAGGTTCCCGGAGGTACACCTGGTGCTGCGCGTATCCGATGCCGCGGGGAAACCGGTGAAGGGACTGGGGACCGGAGACGTCGAGGTGCTGGAGCAAGGCCAGCGGCAACAGGCCCAATTGGATCTTGCCACTGACGTCGCTCCGATCAATCTCGTGCTTGCCCTTGACCTCAGCGGAAGCATGACCGGCCAGGCTCTCGTCGACGCGAAGGCGTCGATCATCTCAATGATCGGTTCACTCGGGCCACAGGACCGCGCGGCCCTGGTCACTTTCGACAGCATCGCGCGCGTCGCGCAGCCGTTGACGACGGACAAAGGTGTGCTGACTGCGGCCACACAGCGTGCCTCCGCGGGCGGCAACACCGCGATCTACGATGCTGTCGCCCTCAGCCTTGACGTGCTCGCTCAGCGGCCGGCCACGGAACGCCGGGCTGTCGTTCTTCTCACCGATGGGGCTGACACCGCAAGCTCACTCGATCGCGACACAGTCGCCGCCCGCGCGGGAGGGCTCGGAGTACCGATCTTCGCCGTCGGCTTCGGGAATGCGATCGACCGCCCGACCCTCGATGCTCTGGCCACCCGCAGCGCGAACGGGCGGGCATACGTGGCGCCAAATGCGACCGAGTTGCGGGCGATCTATGCAGGTCTCGTCGAGCTTGTCCGCACCGAATACACGATCGTGTACCGGTCCACGGCGCAGCAGGCTCCAGATGGAGCCTCTATCGATCTGACACTGCGCCTGCGAATTGGGGGACAGGTCGCAGCCGAGACGTCGACCGTTTATCGCGTTCCGAACGGCCGCGGAATCTTCACTCCGTCGACACCCGCGCCACTCGCACGTTCGGCGCCCGCACCAACGACTCTTCCCATGCTGGCCTTTGTCTCGCCGGGTTTGATCGGCGTGCTCGGTGCAGCTTCCGCCGGCGTTCTCCTTTTCGCGATCCTAGGGCTCGCGCGACGCATGCCAGGTCGGCAACGTCGACGCCTTGAGACGTTTGTCCGCGGACTGGCGTTGACGGCACCGGAGCATGCCAAGCGCCGGTCGATCGTGCAGCGGCTTCTCGTTCCTGGATTCCGTACGATGGGCCGCTCCTTTCTGCGCATCACGCCGGCCGCGCTGTTGGAGTCGAGTCGTCGTCGACTCCAACACGCCGGGGAGCCGATCGGCCTCGGACCGGTCGAGCTCATCGGGCTTCAGTTCGGGGTCGGCCTCGCGGGGGCCATCCTCGGCCTTCTCATCGTCGGGTTCACACGCCCCGGAGGATCCGCGACCCTCGAGGTCATCGGTGGCGGCGCATTGGTCGGCTACTTTCTGCCTAGCCTTGCCGTCGATGCCATCGCTCGTCGACGCAAAGACGCGATACGCAAGGCGCTTCCGGGGTCGCTCGATATGCTCGCCTTGAGCGTCGAGGCTGGCCTCTCGCTCGATGGGGCTTTCGCCCAGGTGGGTCATCGTTGGGTCACGCCGCTGTCCGAGGAACTTCGCGCCGTCCTCCTCGAGTTCCAGATGGGCCGCGATCGGCGACAAGCGTTGCAGGACATGGCCGCACGCACCGGGCTACCTGACGTGGCGCGCTTCACGACCGCCCTGATCCAGGCGGACATGCTCGGTGTCCCGCTTTCGCGAGTTCTCTTCGAGCAGGCCGCGGACATGCGCCTTCGGCGTCGTCAACGGGCCGAGGATCTCGCGCGAAAAGCACCAGTTAAAATGCTATTTCCCATGGTCGTTCTCATCTTTCCAGCCCTCTTCGTCGTCATCCTCGGGCCCGCGATCCCCCGCCTCCTCGCTCTGTTCGAACTCGCTCATTAGAAGCGCTACCCAGGATCGATGGTTGACCGTCATCAGCCGCGGTCGTACGCTGGCACACCTTCGGCGGGGGGCAGTAGATGGTGGGCTACAAGAGCGGTGGGGTACCGGTGGCACCTACAACCGAGGGCGTGGATGCAGGTGCGAGATCGGCCTCTCAGACATGAGAGTCCTGCTCGCGGAGGGCGATTCCGATCTTCTCGATCTGCTTAGTTATGCGCTGCGACGCGAAGGTTATCTCGTCGTCACGGCCAGGGATGGCCAGCAGGCGCTGTCCCGGTGGGAAGCTGAGCATCCCGATTTCTTGGTCCTCGGGGCCAACCTCAAAAAGGTGAGTGGAATCGAGGTCTGCCGCGGTATTCGTGGCGTTTCCACGATCCCCGTGATCATCCACGGGGAAGTGACGACTAAACAGGATGTGATCGCGGGACTCGACTCGGGAGCCGATGATTTCATCCGTCGGCCATTCGATGTCACTGAGCTCCTCGCGCGCATGCGCGCTGTGCTTCGGCGTAAGCACGCGGAATTTCATGCCGACGCCTCGACTCTTCGCGTTGGGGACATTTTCTTGGATCTGGAATCGCGTCAGGGCCACTGCCGCGGCGCAAGCGTGCAGCTTACCCCTATCGAATTCCGGATCCTCAGCCTGCTCATGATGAATGCGGGTCGCACCGTGTCCTTTCCGCAGGTGTTTCAGTACGCGTGGGGGTACGACAGCTCGGAGACAAGGGCGCTGAAAACGCACATCAGCCACATCCGCGCCAAGCTCGGACTTCCGGCCGACGGTCCTGGGGCGATCCGCTCAGTGACCTCCGTTGGTTACCGGCTGCTCGTCGCGCCGGCTGCCGAGGATGCCGATCAGCGCAGGATCCAGTCCCAGGTGAGCCTCAGATTGCTCAGTTCGAACGCGACCGTCGAGGGCACGGCGAGCGTGTAGTCTCCGCGGTCGCCAGGATTCAGATCCTGCAGCGTCGCGTACAGCGTGTCCTTGAGCTCACCGTTTCCGTCGAGCAACTTGAGCTCGAAGCGGACGTTGGTAATCGACCAGCGCGGGTCTGTGTTCGTGACCGTCCCCGAAAATACTCGCGCGCCCGTGGACGTGCGCTTGATCGGATTGGTCTGCCATTGGATCAAGTTGCTGGGTGGCGCGGTGGGCGCGCCAGCCTGCGGTGAAGGCGAAGCCGGCACCGCCTCGGTCCGTTGTGGTGGTACCGCGCCATTTGCTTCAGCTCCCGCCCCGCGAGCGGGGGCGAAACTTATGCCGTGCCAGCCACAGGCGACGAAGACAAGACCAGACGCAATAAGTCCGGCCCGCAGAAGACCGTTACCCAGCCTCGGCATTCGTCTAGGCCGGGGGTTGGCGCAACTCGATCGCTGAGATCACCACAATCGCGAGCGCGCCCGCGGCCACAGCAAGAAGGTCGGATGCCACGTTCGTCCACGTTTGCCGGAACAGGTCGGTGATAGTCGGTTCGGGCGTGAGGACTCCGGTGAGAACGGCCGATATCGCAAAGGCGATGAATGCCGTCCACCAGGCCGAGACGAGCAGTGGTGCCCGCAGCCGGCGGTTGATTCGGCCTCCATCAGGGAGGGGATTCCCGTGCCACAGCTCGGTCACAGCGCGACGCGGCATGAAGAAAAACGCGACTGGGACAAAGAACCACACGAGTGCGGTGAATTGATTGAAACGCAGGCCAGTGATCCGCCGAGCCTGGAGGCGCGCGTACGATCGGTGCAACCAGACCAGGAACGCGGCGGCGCTGAGGAGATACAGAACCAGCAGCGCGAACGCCAAAATGAACTGACGGGCTTCCGTCTGTTGGTACGCGGAAGCGGAAATCTCACCGACCCGTTCGAGTTCGGATAGGAGTCGCAGGCGGACACTCTCCGCCCAGATACTCAGCAGCGCAGTGATCATGGCCACCGCGATGAACATCGCGGCGGTACGCCCCGATCCGCTCATCCTCCGATTGAGCTCGTCGATGAGGCTCCGAATGTTCCATCGGGTTGCCGACGCCGAGGGTTTTGCGGCGGGCGCCGCACTCCGCGTGGGCCCCGTCCTGATCGCGGCAGGTGCCCGTTTGCGATACCCGCCGGCCCCGCGGGCCGCTGCACTTGCTGCCCGCCCGAGGCGAGTGGCCGCCAGTCCCCCTGAGGCGCGAAGGGCAGGCGAGACCGCGCGGGCGGAAAGACCGGCGCCCCGCGAAGGCTCCTTTTGAAGGGTGGCCGTGGGGGCGGACGCTTTCGGCTCGGCTGGCGGAGCCTGCGGCGGGGCGACCAGCGGGGAAGCGCTGACCTCGCGAGCCGCAGCCGCGTCGTTCACGGGGGTGGGCACATCGACATCGCTCCCGAATAGGAACCCGCGCTTGCGTGCCACCTCGAAGACATCCCAAGCATGCTGACCCCTCGCCGGCATCGTCCAGGTGACCTCGTCGGTAGCCGGGTCGTAGGTCTCAAGCGTCGCTGCGGGCGTGACGAACAGGACCGATTCCAGTTCGGCGTCCGGCCGGAAACGAAGACGCATCCGGTCTTGGCCGTGGCGTTCGATACGGCCACCCTCATCCGGCGCGATAGCCGGCGCGGCAACCGCCTCTCGGAAGGGCGTCCTCAACGACGACCCCGACGCTTGCATCGGTGGCTCGTTCGCGACCGACGCGGGCTCTAGGGACACGGTCGTCTCCTGCTGAATGGGGATGTCCGGCGGGACGATGCGCTCTCCCTGCAGCAATACGCCAACCCCGGGAACCGTTCGTAGGTTTCCATTCGCCGCTCCCGTCTCGCCGAGCTTGCGGCGTAGGCGATGCAAGGTAACGCGAAGCACGTCCGAGTCCGTTGGATCGGGGTTGCCCCAGACGTGTCGGAGGATGTCCTCCGTGCGGACGACCTGGCCCGCGTTGATCAGCAGATGATGGAGCAGGCGAAATTCCGTGACCGTCAAATTGACCGGACGGCCTCCCCGCTCGACTTTATGCGCGCTCGCATCGAGCTCGATGTCGCCGACACGCAGAACGTCGGGCGTTGGCTTGGACGGCACCGCCTGGCCCGGTCTGCGCAGCCGCATCTGAATGCGTGTCAGTAGCTCGCGGTGGCTGAACGGCTTCGTGACGTAATCGTCAGCGCCGAGGCTGAGGCCTTTTACCTTGTCGTCCTCCCCCGCCAGCGCTGTGAGGATGATGATCGGAACCTCGCTACGCTCCCGCACCTGGCGGAGAAAATCGAAGCCGTTCGAGCTACCGAGGTGAAGGTCGAGGACGACCAGATCTGGTTGATCTTCTTCGAAGCGTGCGAGCCCCGAAGAGACATCGTGGGCCGCGGTGGTCACGAGGCCTGCCCGCCGGAAGGCGAAGACAAGGACATCTACGAGCTCGCGGTCGTCGTCGACGAGAAGGACTTTCACGCAGCTCCGACCGCCGGGAATTCGGCAAGACGCAGGGTGAACCACACTGTGGTGCCCTTGCCAGCTTCACTCACGACACCCATGTGGCCGCCATGCGCCTCGACGACGCCTTTCGCGATCGCGAGGCCGAGTCCGACGCCCGGCTCGGCGCTGGTCGAAGCGAGCCTGTAGAACCGCTTGAACAGATCGGCCTGCTGCTCCGAAGGAATGCCTGGACCGTGATCTGTCACCGACACGCGAACCACCCGCCCGTCGCGCACGGCGGTCACGTGGATCCCCTGGGTCCTTGGCCCGTACTTCGAGGCGTTCGCCAGGAGATTCGCGAGAACCTGTTGCGCGTATCTTGCGTCCGCCATCACCGTAGTGTGCTCCTCGATCTCGACCGCGACGTGTTGGTCGCGACCCTCAACATCGGGCCGGGCAGCATCGACCGCGTCCTCCACGATCGCACGCAGCGAGATGGGCCTGAGCTCGAGGATGAACCGACCCGACTCGATGGTACCTGCGCTCAATAGTTGGTCCATCAGCGAGCGCAGGCGACGCACGGTTCGCCGCGACGAAGCGAGAAGCTGCTCAAACTCACTTGAACTCAGGCTGACGTATTCACGGGAGATGATGTCGAGCGTGTTGTCCAACACAGTGAGCGGCTGGCGAAGCTCGTGGGCGACGCTGTACAACAGCTGCTCCCGCAGGCGGTTCGTGGTTGCAAGCTCTGAAACATCGTTGACAACGTAGACGGCAGATGCGTCGCCTGCCCGAAGGACCACGCTCAGTTGTACCTCAGCATCGATGACTCGGCCACGCGGATCCGTGATCGGCCCGCGCCACGCGCGAACCAAGCCCGGCGCGTTCGGCGGCGCGACAAAAGGGAGGATCGACGTAATCAGTTGGCCCGGAGCGCGTTGGCCAAACATTTCCAGGCCGGCGCGGTTGACGGTCGTGACTCGGCCATCTTTGTCGGCGATGAGAACCGGATTGGGAAGCGAGGCCATGAGATCACGCTGCATGGCTTCGAGACTCGCCAGTCCGGCGTCCACTGCCCGACGCCTTGAATAGAAGACCTCGGCTCCGGCGGCCAGCGAAGCTGCGACAGCGAGCAAAGCGAGTTGAACGCGCAGGTCGATCGGCGTGCCATTAATAAGAGAGTCGGCTTGGACCACGAGAACACCGGTGGCCCCGACCGACACTATCAAGCCAACGAGCGGCCAAGGGCCCGGGCGCGACCAGGGGAGAGCGCGAAAAAGCAGGACAACGCCGAGGGCAACGGTGGCGATGATCGCGAGCGCACT
>JALYST010000098.1 GCA_030854665.1 Actinomycetota bacterium | reverse complement strand
TTGTCGCCACACGATGCCGTCGCTTCCCGTGTTTTCCTCGCATACGTCAGCCCAATGCGCGGCCTCGTCGTAACGTTTCTGCCCGCACAGCGCCTCGGCCAGCTGCCCCGCACAGAGGCCGAGGCCGACGCGGCTGTTCATCTCGTCGTACAGCTCGTACCCGCGACGTGCCTGCTGGTCGGCGGCAACGTAGTCGCCGGCAAGCATTTCGATCTCCCAGGCTAACTCCGCGTTCGCTGCCATCCAGAGCCGAATCCCAAGCTCCTGCGCGCGCGCTTCCCCACGGGCGCAGAGCTCCCGCGCTTCGGCGAGGCGACCGTCCATCGTCAGCAGCACTGCCCGCAGCACAGTGACTGCCGGCTCAAGCTCGTCAAGAGGAAGCGAGCAATCCTCGGCCCAGCGCAGAATCTCCCTGACCGGTGTTGAGCCAAGGAAGAGGGTAAATTCGAGCCAGCCGAGGATCTCTCGCTCGTCGACGTGAGAGCCGAGCCGACGAGCGTGGACGAGGGCGTGGCCGTAGGCATCGGCTGCGTCGGACAGACGTTCGCTCGCTGCTGCGATCACGCGCCACGCGTCCATCGAGCCGCGGTCATCGCCCGCTGCCTCGAAGAGGGGAAGCGCCTGCTCGGCGAGCGGTAGCAACGTCCCGTAGTCATTCGTCGTCCAGATGGCGATCTGGCCGCGGAACAGCGCGGCCCGCAGCTCGCCGGGGCGATCTCCGGCGGCCTCGGCCTCGATCGCGGCTTCCTCGGTGGCCGCCTCGGCATCCGTTGGCCGGCCCACGTCGAGCAGCGCCGACGCCAGGCGAAGCCTGACCTCCACTCTTCCGCTCTCCATATCCGTCCACGGGAGAGCAAGGGCTCGCTCGAGGAGGTTCACTGCAGCGGGCATGTCGTCGCGGCTGTAGGCGCGCTCGCCGGCCGAGCGCAGGTGCGAGGCGGCGCGGGCGGCGATCCGGCCGGCATGATCATCCACAGATCTGAGCTCCTGCCGGTAGCGGTAGGCCCGTTCCAGGTGGTAACCGAGGATCTCGTCGGGCGCCTCGTCGCCAAGCCTCGATTGGAGCCAGTCGGCGAAGCGCTCGTGCAGCTCCGCGCGCAGTTTCTTCGGGATCGAGTCGTAGGCGGCGTCGCGGATCAGGATGTGGGCGAATCGGAACCCGTCGTCGCCCGGCAGCGTCGCCCGGTCGGGCCGAATGAACTCCTTCCGCACCAGCGTCAGCAGATGGGAGCCGACCTGAGGGCGCACCTGCTCGGGCAGCAGCTCGGCGACTGAGCCGCGGTGGAAGAGCCTGCCCTCCACGGAAGCGCGCTCGACGACCGCTCGTTCCTCCGTTTCGAGCCGGTCGATGCGGGCCGAGAGCAGCGCCTGAATCGTGGGCGGCACCTCCAGGTCACTGTTGCCGCTGTCGGCCTGCATGGCGACGAGCTGCTCGACGAAGAGCGGATTGCCGTCTGCAGCCTTGACGATGCGGGCCTTGGTCCGGTCAGGCACGTCGCCGAGCGCCTCGACGAGCGTTTCCGTCTCGGCGTTCGCGAGCGGGTCGAGCGCGACCAACGTCGTGTTGGGCTTCGGCGTTACCCAGGCCGGGCGAAGCTCGAGGAGGTCGGGCCGCGCCATGCAGAGGAGGAACAGGGGTGCGTCCTGGGCGAAGGTGACGACGTACTCGATCAGGTCGAGCAGGGTCGGCTCGGCCCAGTGGATGTCGTCCAGTACGACGATCAAGGGCTTCGCGCGCGCAAGCGCCTCGAACAGCTTACGGAAGCCCCAGGCGATCTCCTCGGACGAGGCGGGCGCTTCCGCAGTTCCCAGCGCAGCGGCGACGCGCGAGGCGGCGAGCTCCGCGTCGGGGTCGTCTGCGAGCGCGACTCGCACGTCGCGTACCTGGGCGACGATCTCCGCCAGGGGCCAGTAGGTGATGCCTTCCCCATAAGAGAGGCAGCGGGCGACGAGGAGATTCGCCGGCGAACGCTGGATCAGCTCGCGCGCGAGCCGCGACTTGCCGATGCCGGGCGGGCCGACGATCGTCGCCAGTTGCGGGGAGCGCGCCTCGATCGCGCCGGCGACCGCGCGCTCGAGCGCGGCGAGCTCCTCTGAACGGCCGACGAAGAGGGAGTCCAGCCGGCGCGTGAAGGCGGGGACGTCGGGAAGCAGCTCGAGCAGGCGGTGAGCCGGAACGGGCTCGGCCTTCCCCTTGAGGTTGAGCGGCTCAACGTTCTCCGTGCGGACGGCATCGTGGACGAGCCGCTGGGTCGCCGGGCCGAGCAGGATCTCGCCCGATCGTGCGGCCTGCTCCAGCCTCGCTGCGACGTTGACCGCGTCGCCTGTCACGAGCGTCTCGCCGATGCCGGCGACGACCTCGCCCGTGTTGACGCCGATCCGCGCTTCGAGATCGAGCCCTGCGACCGCGTCGCGGATCTCGAAAGCGGCGCGCACTGCACGTAGCGCGTCATCCTCGTGCACCTGTGGGATGCCGAACACGGCCATTGCGGCGTCGCCGACGAACTTCTCCACCGTGCCGCCGTGGCGCTCGAGGATCTGTCGCAGTTCGGCGTGATAGCGCGCCATCAACTCGCGCAAGAGCTCGGGGTCGGTGCGCTCTCCGAGCGCGGTCGAGCCGACGAGGTCGCAGAAGAGCACCGTGACTGTCTTGCGCACCTCGGCAGCGGGCTCGGCACCGAGCGGCGCGGCACAGGCGTTACAGAAGCGCGCCCCGTCGGCGTTCTCCTGACCGCAGCTGGGGCAGACCGCCATCCGCCGAGTCTAGGACGACCCGTGCGTGAAGCAAGACCTGGGCTCGAACTCGATCAGGCAGGCTCACCGAGTACGGACGCTGCGCGAACTGGAGCCGCGTCTCATGCCAGACTGTCCTGACATGGCCCTTTACCACGACGGCAGCCGGAAGCTCCAGGACCGTTTCGACACGCGGCGGCTCGCCGACCGGATCGAGGAGCGGATCGTTCACGACCGCATCGACGACGGCGACCGTGCGTTCATCGAGGCGCGGGACATGTTCTTCATCGCGACGACCGACGGGGAGGGGCACCCTCAGTGCTCGTACAAGGGCGGTGAGCCTGGGTTCATCCGCGTACTCGACGACACGACGATCGCTTTCCCGATGTATGACGGCAACGGGATGTACCTGACCGCCGGGAATCTGCTGGCGACGAAGAACGTCGGTCTGCTCTTCATCGACTTCGAGGGCCGCAAGCGGATGCGCCTGAGCGGCGTCGCATCCGTCGACGACGCCGACCCTCTACTCGCCGACTACCCCGAGGCACAGCTCATCGTGCGCGTGAGCGCGACCGAGGTCTTCCCGAACTGCCCTCGCTACATCCACGAGTACAAGCTGGTCAAGCGGTCGCGCTTTGTCCCCAAGGCCGAGTGCGAGACGCCGGTGCCGCAGTGGAAGCAGAGCGACTGGGCCCACGATGTGTTGCCCGAGAGCGACCCGGCCAACGATCCTTCGCGCGAGGTCATTCCGCGCGGGTGAGGCAATGACGGGGGTCTCACGGCGCGAGCTGCTCAAACGAGCGACCGCGCTCGTGGCGGGCACCGCCGTGCTCGACCGGCTGCCGCACGCGCTTCGCTTCCAAGGCTGGCTCGAGGATGCGTACGCGGCGACGCCGAACGTCGTTCAACAGACCATGAACGGTCTCGTCGCCTTCATCGTCCCAGGACGGGACCGCTACTCGCGCGCGCAGGGAACGAAGTCGCGGACGCCCGGCGGGATCGAGGCGGGAACCACCCCCGTGTTGATGCGAACGCTCGATCGCTTTCTCCCTGGCCCGCTGCCGCTATCGGCGACCGCGGCGACCATCCTCAACGAATTCGCGGCGCAAGTCGACCCGGCGTCGCGGAAGGGCAAATTCGCATCGCCCTTCGCGAACCTCTCCTTCGCGAAAAAGGCGCGGGTCTTTCAGACCGTCGAAGGCCTGCAGGCGGAAAGCGCAGGGTCGATTCGCTTCCTCGTCGGGAACCTGCCGGATCTCGTCGCCTTTCTCGCGTATTCGGAGGCAGGCGTGTACGACGCAAAGCGCAGACGCGTCCGGCGCCGCCCGGTTGGCTGGGGGCTGATGCGCTACGCCGGCGTCGCGGACGGGCGCAAGGAGTTCAAGGGCTACTGGCAAGGCAGAAAGGCCGCCGACCCCAGTGCGTGATGTGATCGTGGTGGGTGCGGGCGGTGCGGGGCCGGTGGTGGCAAAGGAGCTCGCCGCGCGCGGTCTGGACGTGCTGCAGCTAGAGGCCGGCGCCGCCTTCGAGCACAGCGAGCTCGAGTGGTCCCACTTCGAGAACGAGGCGAACAATCCGGCCTCGGGCGTCTTCCGCTTCGGCCCCGGCGACCGCACGCAACCGCCGTGGGCACGCGACCTGCCGCAGAACTGCTTCCTCTGGCAGACGGCGGGCGTCGGCGGCTCGACCGTGCACTACTTCGCCAACTCACCGCGCGCGATGCCCGGAGCCTTCTCGGACTACACGGGAGCCGACGCTGCTGACTACGACCGAGCGCACGTCGCGCCGTTCGGCTACCGCGAGCTGATCCCTTACTACGAGTGGGTGGAGCACACGCTCCCGGTGCAGACGGCCGCGATGGGAACGAAAGAAGAGCGATTTCTCACCGGCGCAGCCAAGCTCGGGCTGCCGCACCAGACCTCGAAAGACATCACGCGTGCGGCATACCGCCCGCAGGAGAACGCGATTCTCCAGCCGCAGGGCACAGCCGGGCGGACGACCGACCGCAAGAAGCTCGCGTATCCGGCGGCCAAGGGCTGCACATTCTGCGGCCACTGCCCGCAGGGTTGCATCGAACCGGTGAAGTCCCCACGCAACCTGCGCGCCAAGCGGTCCACGCACACGAGCTACGTCCCGATGGCGCTCACCGCTGATCGGTGGACGCACGGGAAGGCGATCAGGCTGCTCCCTGACTCCTTCGCGATCCGCGTCGAGACCGAAGGAGGGAGTGCGACCGGCGTCACCTGGCGCAACACACGCACCGGCGCCTTGACGACCGAGCAGGCGAAAGTGGTCGTGCTCGCCGCCGGGCCGGTCGAGACGCCGCGGCTGTGGCTGAACAGCAACCTGCCGAATCCCAACGATCAGGTCGGTCGTGGCCTCACCGATCACTACTTGGATTTTCTCGTTGGCCGGTTCACGACGTACACCGGCTCGAGCAAGGGCCCGACGTCGGCGGCCCGGCTGGACTTTCCCGGTTATGGGGGGCTCGAGCAGGCGGGCGTCTCGCCCGGGCTGCAAGGCCAGGGGCTCACTTCCAGCGATTCGGGGATCGCCGGCTTCTACGACAACGGCTCGGCCGCCGGCGCCCAAGGAGCGGACGTCATCGGCCGCCTCGTCGGCGAACGCTTGAAGCGCTTCATGAGCAACATCGACCGGCTGATCGGCGTCGCGCTGATCACCGACGACGACGTCCTGCCGCAGAACCGCGTGACGCTCTCTACGGTCATGGCTCCCGACGCGCACGGGCCCATTGCGAGGCTCGAGGTGAGAGGGCGCTCACCGAGAACGCTGAAGAATCGGGAATACCTCGCCGCGCGTGCAGTCGAGCTTCTGCGCGCGGCAGGTGCCCGCGAAGTGGTTCGCGTGAACTTCCCCGGTCTCCTCCTTCACCTCCACAGCACCATGCGCATGGGCACGAGCGCGGCTGACTCCGTGCTTGATGGGAACGCCGAGGCGCGCTGGGTCAAGCGCCTGTTTATCGCAGACAACTCCGCGCTGCCGAACAGCGTCGGCGGCCCGAACCCGACGCTCACCACGCAGGCGCTCGCGACGCGAACCGCGGAGAAGATCTTCGTCCGCTACTTCGGCGGCGACCCGTGGGTCGGGCACGAGTCACCGGTGTCGTCGGGGGACGACACGGTGACCCAGGCGGTGATTGCGGCCGGTCTTTAGAGGCAGTGGCGCATGGCGCCGATGAGCGCACCTGCGTAGCGCATGCCTTCGGTGTCCGGCTCGCGGCCGAGGAAGCGCCAGCGACGCTGCTCGTACCACAGGCAAGCGCGGAGCTCCTCCAGTGTTCGCGGGACGTCACCGGTCCGTCGCCAACGTGCGAACGCGTCGCTGGCGGCCTCGCTGCAGAGCTCCCGGTCCCGCGGCGCGAACGTCACGGCGAACCTGGCGTAATCGCTCCACTCGCCATAGCCGGCGGGTAGATCGGTCTCCCGCAGCTCCCCCGTTTGGATCTGCGTGGCGTACATCTCATACCTCCGAGCGCCGCAAAGGGCCGCTGCCGCGGCCCTTTGTGGGAATGGTTTGCCCCTTCGGCCTGCGGCGGGCCTCCGGGGCGACGTACTACTTGTGCTTTCACTCATAGACGCTCGAAGCCGCCGGATCTTGCCCCGGTACCGAGAAATCCCCCTTCAGGGTTACTCGGCTGTGAAAGGCAAGAGCCGCCCCTGCGGTGGGCGGCTCTCTTGTTGTGATCGCCGCCCAAATCAGGGGCCTGGCAGCGGCGAATGTGGTGCGCACCGATTGAGATGCCGAGCCCTGCTAATCCTTGCACTGGTTCACCCTTTTGGGGTGACACGGCTACCGTCTCCGGGATGATCCTCGTCGTCGCCGCAACCGAGCGCGAGCTCGCTGGTGCCGCAGGAGCCGCGACCCTCGTCTGCGGGATCGGCCCTGTCGAGGCGGCCGCCGCAACGGCCCGCGCACTCGCGGAGGCGAGGCCCAAGGTGTTGCTGCACGTGGGGATCGCCGGTGCTCGGGGCATTCCCGTGCCCCAGCTGGTGATCGGGTCCGAAGCGGTGTACGAGGACGCGCCGGCAGGCGGGCTCGTTCCGCAGAGCGTGCGCCCCGAGGCGCGTCTGGTCGATGCTGCGCAGCGTGCGCTGCCCGAGGCGCGGGTCTTGCCGATCGGCACGAGCGCACGCGTGGGGGGGACAAGCAGCTGCGAGGTCGAGGCGATGGAAGGCTTTGCCGTGCTACGGGCGGCCAGGCTGGCCGGCGTCCCAGCGGTCGAGGTTCGCGCCGTCTCCAACGAGATCGACGAGCCCGATCGAGCGCGTTGGCGCTTCGACGACGCGCTCGCGGCGCTCGACGCCGCTTTGCCGCGGCTGCTCTCCGAGCTCGACGGATGAAGCGGGTGTGGCTGCGAGCCGCCGCGCTCGCGCTCGCTCTCGTGGGTGTCGTTGCGGGTCTGACGGTGTACTTCAGTGTCGAGAACCTCCCGCGCTGTCTCATCTCGGGAGTGGGCACGTGGAGACCGCCTGCAGATGGTCGGAGGCACCGCT
This sequence comes from Actinomycetota bacterium, assembly GCA_030854665.1. Classification (GTDB taxonomy): domain Bacteria; phylum Actinomycetota; class Thermoleophilia; order Gaiellales; family Gaiellaceae; genus 3-1-20CM-4-69-9. The sequence goes on along the minus strand of JALYST010000098.1, from coordinate 1,563 downwards.
ATGAAGTAGTGATCCTCGACGGCTCCGCGTGCTTCTTCGACATGGATCAGCGGCATCGTCTGGTCGGGGCGTTGCCTCTCTCGAAGGCGCGGTGGCTCTCTGCCGCGGCACCCAGCGCGTCCGACACGATCAGGGTCAGGGATACGGAGCACGGCGTCGTCTTCGTGACACGTCGCGGTGTGCTCGGTGTTCGGATCGTCGACTTTCATACGAACCGCACGCTCTATGTCACGCGCTTCAAGGGCTTCACCTGGAACCCCCGGTTCGGGCCGGACCCGCCGAGCCACGGGCTCTCGCTCGCGCCGGACCGTCCCGAGCTCTGGGTGCTCGACGCGCCGAACAGCGTCTTGCACGTCTTCGACGTGAGTGAGTTGCCCGACCGGCCGCCTCGGCGGCTGGAGGACGTCCGCCTGTCGCAGCCGATCTCCGGCGACGAGAACCCTTGCGCGCGTGCGTGCGGTCGCATCGGCTCGCTGCAGCACAGTGCGGATGGGCGCTTTGTCTACGTCGGCGACGCGGGAGACGTGATCGACACGCGCACGCGCGAGATCGTGGCCAATCTCGAGGCGCTCCACAATTCGCGGGTGCACCTGGAGGTCGACTGGGTCGACGGCAAGGCGTTTTTCCCGTCTCCCAGCTAGTGCCCCTACCGGCAATACATGTCGGCTTCTGGCCCGCGATCACGCGGCGCCAGAGTCCACCCTCGCCCTTAGCAAGGCTTTCCAGCCTTGCTGCGGTCGAGTGCGGCCTCTGGCTTGGTGCTCGCGACCCAGAAGCTCGACGGCATTACCGGCAGGGGCACTAGATTCGAGCGCGTGCCAGGTACGCCGTTGCCGACCCCGCTTCCACCCGAGACCCGCACGGTCGGGCAGCTCGTCGCGGAGGCACTGAAGCTCTACGGCGCGCGCTTCTGGCCCTCACTCGCTCTTGGCGTCGGCCCCGCGCTCTTCGGCGTGGCGGACAGCGAGCTCGAGGGAGGAGCGCGAGCAGTCTTCGACATCCTGGTCGGCCCGCTCGTCTTCGCCGCTTCGTACGGAGCTGCGGTTGCCCTGGTGAGGCCCATTGGGCGTGGTCGTTACGTGGTCGTCGCGCTGGCGACCGGCTACATCGCATTCCTGCCGGTCTGCTTCGCGAGGCTCTTCAGCGACTTCCCGGGGATCAACCTCATGGCGGTCGCGTGGCTCGCGTTCTTCTGTCTCGCGGTTCCCGCCGCGCTCGTCGAGCGCCGCGGCTTCTTGGACGCACTGCGGCGTGGCGTGCAGCTCGCCCGCGCGGACTACATCCACGTGCTGGGCTCACTCGCAACGCTACTCATCACCATCTTCCTGACTGGTCTCGTGCTGTTCTTCTCGTTGCGCGAGCTGAGCGACCAAGCGTTGCGTGTGGCGGCGCTCCTCGCGCTTCTCGTCCTCACTCCCGTCTTCATGCTGGGCGCCGCGATCCTGTACGTCGACCAGGAAGCGAGAGTAGAGTCGAGCTCCCGACCGAGGAGGAAGCGCGATGCCGACGTACATTCTGCTTTCGAGTCTGACGGCGCAGGGCGTTCAGACACTGAAGGCAAAC
>JALYST010000077.1 GCA_030854665.1 Actinomycetota bacterium | reverse complement strand
AGGAAGCGATCCTCGCCGTCGAGGCGACGCGCACCTTCAGCAAGTCGCAGATCCTCGAGATGTACTTCAACCAGATCTATTACGGGAACCAGGCGTACGGCCTAAAGGCGGCGGCGGCCACCTACTTCGGCGTCACCGACTTGAACCGGCTGACGCTCGGTCAGATGGCTCTTCTCGCCGGCCTGCCGCAGGCGCCGTCGGACTATGACCCGAGCCAGAACATGGAAGGCGCGAAGGCGCGCCGCGCTCTCGTGCTCGACGCGATGGTGGACAACGGGTACGCGACCGCGGCCGAAGCCGACGCAGCCAAGAACGAGGAGATCGTCGTCAAGCAGGTGACGACATCGCTCTACGCGCCGCACTTCACGTTCCGCGTCCGCGAGCAGCTCGTGCAGGTGCTCGGCGAGAAGGCGGCATACCGCGGCGGCTACAACGTGTACACGTCCCTCGACTGGAACATGCAGCAGCTCGCCGAGAAGGAAGTGCGTCAGCACGTCGACGCTCTCAAGAGCAGCAACGTGAACAACGCGGCGCTCATCACCATGGACCCGACGACCGGCGAGGTCCTCGCATACGTCGGGAGCTACGACTACTACATGCACACGCCGCAAGTGCAGGGCGACTACGACCACGCCGGCATCGCGTACCGTCAGCCGGGCTCGACGTTCAAGCTCTTCACGTACCTCACCGGCATGTTGAAGGCGAACATGACGGCATCCACGCAGCTCTGGGATATCCAGTTCAGCATGCCCGACGGAAGCGGCAAGGCCTACAGCCCCATGGACGCGACGAAGGAGCAGCACGGGCCGGTCACGATGCGGCAGGCGCTGCGCGAATCCCTCAACCTTCCGGCGCTGCAGGTCACGCGGACCGTCGGCGTCGACGCGATCATCGACACGGTCCACCAGCTCGGCATCAATCGCGACTGGGACCGCTCGCGCCTCGGCCTCTCGTTCGGCATCGGCGCGGGTGAGATGCGCCTCATCGACATGGCGAGCGCGTACCAGGTCATCGCGAACATGGGCATGCGTGTAGAGCCGACCTACATCCTCAAGATCGTCGACCCGTCGGGCAAGGTCGTGAAGGACTACTCGAAGCCCGAGGGCCGGCAGGTGATCGACCAGCGGTACGCCTGGGTCATGGCGAACATCCTGAAAGACAACACCGATACGGGCCCGAACGGCTCGTTCGTCTTCTCATCGTTTACTTCCATCGGCCGTACCGCAGCTCTCAAGACCGGTACCACGGACAACCTCCAGGACGTTCTCGCGATCGGGTTCGTCCCCCAGCGCCTCACGGCGATCTGGATGGGGAATTCGGACAACTCGGAGATGCACGGCATCTCCTCGGCTCTCGGTCCAGGCATCCTCTGGCGCGACTACATGAAGACGGTCGTCGACTCGCTTCCGGCCACTTGGTACGCACGCCCGGACGGGATCGTCGACAAGGTCGTGTGCGTGAATCCGATCAAGACCGGTGGGAACGGCTCGGGACTTCTGCCGGGCCCGAACTGCCCATCGAACTTTCGGTGGACCGAGCAGTATGTGCAGGGCACCGAGCCGACGTCCGATGACCGCAACTTCTACACGTCGTGCGGGATCAACCTTCGCGCGCCGTTCGCCGACTGGCAGGCGGACTACAACAAGTGGGCTTCCGGCGCGGTCTCCGGCGCGTATAGCTACAACCGCTTCAGTTGGCGGATCTGCGGGTTCGCGCCGAAGCCGAGCGAGTCGCCGTCACCTTCGCCAGGATCGAGCGGCGCGCCGAATGTGACCCAGCCGCCCGGCCGCACGAACCCGCCGCAACCCACGCCGAAGCCGACGAAGAAGCCTTAAGCAAAAGGCGAATTCGTCCCTAGACTCGGCTCAGTGAGGGCGGTCACCAGCGCTTCGTTTTACGCACCGGTCGAGGGCGAGCTGCGCGAGCTCGAGCGGCGCCTTCTCGAGGTCGGTCGCGGCGGCCATCCGGTCTTCCGTGACGCGGTGGCCCATCTCTTCTCGACACCAGGCAAGCT
>JALYST010000056.1 GCA_030854665.1 Actinomycetota bacterium | reverse complement strand
CACGGGTCGTGACAGCGCCGGCCGTCCGGCGACCGGCGCTTTACGCTTCACCTGAGCGAAGCGGAATCTAAAGAGGCCGCGCGCCCTTCCGTTGTCCTCAAAACGGTCGGGCGCCGCAGCTTTGTTGCCCTCTCCCCCTTGCACTCGTTGTAGTCAGATTCGTGTCGCGCGCTATCCCTGAAACGAGGTACCTCGCTCGTTCGAGGGACAATCCCTCATCCGAGTGACCTTCACTCGAACGGGGACGTCAGCTGGGCGTGACGCGGTACGCGTCGAACACGGCTTCGATATTGCGCAACGCCGTCAGCAGCCCGCGAAGCTCCTTGACATCACCGACCTCTGCGACGTACCAGTTGCGCGCCATCTGGTCCTCGACGGTGCCGCCGTACGAGACGATGTTGGCTCCGTGCTCGGCGAAGGTACGTGCCACGTCCTCGAGCAGCCGAGGGCGGTCCCAGGACTCCACCGCGATCTGCACGCGGAAGCTCTGAGAGGCGCCGCCGTCCCAAGTCACCGGCGTGAAGCGCTCGGGCTGGCGCGCAAGCGCCTTGACGTTCGGACAGTCGCCGCGGTGGATGGTGATGCCCTTTCCGAGTGAGATGTAGCCAACGATCTCGTCTCCCGGCACCGGGGTGCAGCACCTGGCGAGCCGGACGAGAACGTCGTCGACCCCGTGGACGTTGATCCCGTAGTTTTCGCTGTCGACCGCGTGCTTGGCGCGCGGCGCCTTGAGGGGGACAGCCTCCTCCTCGGCGACCTGCTCCGTCTTCAACCGCTGCAGGACCTTGTTGACGACCTGCTGCGCGCCGACCTTGCCGGAGCCGAGCGCAAGGTAGAAGTCCTCGGCCTTCTTGAAGTTCATGTCGCGGATGACCTCCGCGAGCACGGCCGACCCGACCAGCTTGCGGTACGGAAGCTTCGCCGCCTTGAGCGATTGCTCCAGAGAATCGCGGCCCTTCTGCTCCTGATCCTCGCGCGTTTCGCGCGAGAACCACTGCCGGATCTTGTTACGCGCGCGCGAGGACGCCGCCAGCGAGATCCAGTCTCGCGACGGGCCCCGGCCCACCTTCGAGGTGAGGATCTCGACGAAGTCGCCGTTCTTGAGCCGGTAATGCAGCGGGACGATGCGGCCGTTGATCTTGGCGCCGACGGTGCGATGGCCGACGTCCGTGTGCACCGCATAGGCGAAGTCGATCGGCGTCGAGCCTGAAGTAAGGGTCTTCACCTCGCCCTTCGGCGTGAAGACGTAGACCTCGTCGTCGACGAGATCCGTCAGGAACGCTCGCTTGTACTCGCCGGGCTCGTCGATCGTGTCGGGCTGCGCTTCCATCAACTGGCGCACCCAGCTTTCCCAGGCCTCGTCGGTCCTCGGGTGACGCCCACCCTTGTAGCGCCAGTGAGCAGCGATGCCGAACTCCGCCGTCTCGTGCATCTCGCGAGTGCGGACCTGAATCTCGAGCGGGCGTCCTTCGGGGCCGATCACCGTGGTGTGCAGCGACCGGTAACGGTTGAACTTCGGCATAGCGATGTAGTCCTTGAAGCGGCCTGGCATCGGCCTCCACAGGGAGTGGATCAGGCCGAGCGCGCCGTAACAGTCGCGCGTCCCTTCGTCACCGGAGCGCTCCACGGTGACACGCATCGCCGTGAGATCGTAGATCTCGTTGAACTCGCGACCCTTCTTCGCCATCTTGTCGTAGATGGAGTAGAAGTGCTTTGCACGACCCGAGATCTCCACGGGAATGTCGACCTTGCTCAGCTCGATCTGCAACACGCGCGCAGCCTCGGATACGTGGGATTCACGGTCGGCGCGGCGCTCGCTGACCATCGCTTTGATCTCCTCGAACTTGCGCGGATGCAGTGTCTCGAACGCGAGGTCCTCCAACTCCCACTTCATCGCGTGGATACCGAGCCGGTGTGCGAGTGGCGCATAGACCTCGAGCGTCTCTTTCGCCTTCTGGATCTGCTTCTGCTTGCCGAGGTACTCGATCTCGCGCAGGTTGTGCAGGCGGTCGGCCAGCTTGATGAGGATCACGCGCACATCCGCCGCCATCGCGACGATCAGCTTGCGGTAGTTCTCGGCCTCCGCCTGCTCGCGGCTCTGAAACTGAACGCGCGTCAGCTTGGTGACGCCCTCGACGAGTTTCGCGACCTCGTCGCCGAACTCGGAGCGGACGGCCTCCAGCTCGACATCGGTGTCCTCGACGACGTCGTGGAGGAGCGCCGCAGCGATGGTCTCGTCATCGAGGCGGAGCTGGGCACAGATCTTGGCGGCGCCCCAGGGATGGAGCACGAACTCCTCGCCTGAACGGCGTTGCTGGCCCTCATGGGCGTTCGCGGCGAAGAGGAACGCCCGCCGGATCAGGTCGCGATCGACCTCCGGGTTGTAGGCGGAGACGGCCGCAATCAGCTCGTCGATGAGCTCGTGATGCTTTTCGTGAGCCTCAATGACAGCCATTCCCTCAGTGTACTCCGGGGGTATCGGGCTCCCTTCCCCCGTTCAAGGGGCGTATCTCAAGGGCAGGAACCGGCGTTCCGATGATGAAGGGGAGTCGTCCATGCACTGGTTGAGACGCCGAAAAGAACGCCGTGCCGCCGTGCGCGCAGCGCGGTTCCTCCTTGCGCTCGACTCTCTCGCCGCGCCCCGCCCTCTGCGACCCCAGCGGGTCCGTCGGGCCTCGGTCGGTACCGCCCGCTAGTCCGCGATCCCGAACGTCTCGGGCGGATAGATCGCACGCCCGCGGAAGCCCGGGTCATAGGTCGAGAGCGGCCGGATCATGAAGTACTGCGGCCCATGCGCCTCCGGAGGCGGTTCGATGCCGACGGCGTCTGCACGGGAAAACCCAAAACGCTCGTAGTACTTCGGGTTCCCCTCGATCAGGAGAAGCGGCTCAGCGCGAACGTCGGCAATCCGGATCGTTTCCTCCATCAGTGCGGTGCCGATGCCTCGACGTTGGTGGGAGGGGAGAACCGCGAGCGGCCCGACTTGCAGGACGCGGCGCGCGCCTGGCTCCACGTCGACGTAGCTCGAGATGACATGTCCGAGGGTCTGACCCTCGGACACGGCCACTAGGGACAGCTCTGGCAGGAACCGGTCCGACGCGCGGATGGCGTCGACCAGCTTCGCGTCGATCGGGTCGCCGAACGCTTCGTCGTTGACGGTGCGAATCGCCTCGTGATCGGCCGCGGTCTCCGGCCGAATGATCAAGCCGCGCGCAGCAGAGCCGGCTGTTCGAGCAGGGCGCGGAACGTCTCGGACTCGAGCGGATGACGCTTCGGCCCTCCCTCCTCGACCTCGAGCTCGTCGAAGATCGCCTGAGCCTGCGCGTCGCGCGGCTGCGCCTGCCACTGGGCGCGCAGCCAGGTGTAGACCTCGTCGAAACGGTCGTCGGCGTCGAAGACCCGACGCACCAAGAGCTGAGGCGACACGGTCCCGTTCCAGTGGTTCTCCTGCAGGCGGAACGCCACGTCGTACCGTCCCGCGCGTCGGTAGCGGTCGAGCTTGGTCCCCTGTCCGAAAGCGATTGCGCCGCCGGCGTCGCTCCCGTCTCGGTGCACGCGGAAGCGGAGATGCTTCCCGTCGCCGACCGTCGCGAGCTCGCCGAGCTCGCAGCCCGGCGCGAGCAGCGTGACATCGGGATTGGCCAGACCGAACGGCGCGAGAGCGCGCAGCTCCTCGCAGAGCTCCAGCGTGAGCTTCGCGCCGCGCGGCAGAACCGCGTCGACGACTGTCGCCGGAACGAGGTCTTCCGGTCCGAGCAGCCCTTCCGCTTGAGCCGCGAAAGCCTCGGCGAACGGCTCGACCCGATCCGGCGCAATCGAAAGACCCGCGGCAGCACGATGACCGCCGAACCGCTCGAGGAACGTCGAGCACGCACCGAGCGCGCCGTGGAGGTCGAACGACGGAATGGACCGCCCCGAGCCCTTCCAGAGCCCGTCGGTTCCGGCGATGAGGACGACCGGCCGGTGATAGCGCTCGACGAGACGCGAGGCGACGATGCCGATCACGCCCTCGTGCCAGTCCTCGCCCCACACGACGTACGCGGAACGGCGCCGCTTCGCTTCCGGCCACTCCTCGACCTGTGCGATCGCTGCGCGCACGATCTTGTCCTCGACGGCCTGCCGGTCGCGGTTCAGCTCCTCGAGACGGTCCGAGAGGCGGCGCGCCTCGTCGGCGTCCTCCGTCAGCAGCAGCTCGAGCGCTGCGCGCGGATCACCGAGCCGGCCCGCGGCATTGATGCGCGGCGCGAGCCGAAAACCGACCTTGCCCGCGTCGACAGCAGCCGCATCGACTCCCGCGGTCTTCATCAGCGCGCGCAGCCCAAGCTTCTGAGTTCGTGCGAGCGTGCGCAGCCCCGCGATCGCAAGCGACCGGTTCTCACCGACGAGCGGAACGACGTCCGCGATCGTCGCGAGGGCCACGAGATCGAGATGGCGGCGCAGCACCTCGGAGTCCGCGCCGAGCAGCGCCTGGCCGAGTTTGTAAACAACGCCGGTCCCACATAGGTCCTGAAACGGATAGTCGGAAGGACGCGTCGCCACGATCGGGCAGTCAGGCAACTCGTCGCCGGGACGATGGTGGTCGGTGACGATGACGTCGAGCCCCAGCTCGCGTGCGCGCCGGACCTCTTCCACGGCTGTGATGCCGCAGTCGACCGTCAGGACGAGACCACAACCCTCCTCGGCAAGCCGCTCCAGCGTCTGGCCGCTGACACCGTAGCCCTCGTCGAAGCGGCTCGGCAGGTGCCACTCGACCTCCGCGCCGAGCTCGCGCAGGGTGAGCACGGCGAGCACGGTGGCGCAGATCCCGTCCACGTCGTAGTCGCCGTGCACGCAGATCCTCTTCCCGGCGGCGATCGCAGCGCGAATCCGTTCGACGGCCCCGGCCATGTCGCCCAGCAGGAGGGGATCGTGCAGGGGCTGCTCGCCGGCCAGAAAGGCCCGCGCCACCTCGGGGTCGCCGTAGCCGCGCCGGACGAGCACGCTTGCCGTGATCTCGCTGAGGCCGAGCTCCTTCGCGAGGCCGCTCGCCTGCCGGTGCGGGCACGGACGGATCGTCCAGATGCCCTCAGACATACACGACTACCGTACGAATGGTGTCGGACGACACCCCCCTGCGGGAGGAGTTCCTCCTCGACCCGAGTGTGACGTTTCTGAACCATGGCTCGTTCGGGGCGACGCCGCGCACCGTCTTCGAGCGCTACCAGGAGTGGCAGCTCGAGCTGGAGCGTCAGCCGGTGCTGTTCCTCGCCCGCCGCCTCGATGAGCTCCTCGCGGACGCGCGCGCTGCCCTCGCCTCTTACGTCGGCGCGGATCCGGACGATCTGGTCTTCGTCCAGAACGCCGGGGCGGCGGTCAATGTCGCGGCGTGGCCGCTCGGCCTGCAAGCGGGCGACGAGGTGCTGTCGACCAACCTCGAATACGGTGCGCTCGACCTCACGTGGGAACATGTCTGCGGAGACTTCGGTGCGCGGTACCTTCGGACACCGATCCGGCTCCCGGTCACGAGCGCGGAAGAGATCGTCGAGACGGTCTGGGCCGGCGTCGGGCCGCGAACCCGGGCTCTCTTTCTCAGTCATCACACATCCTCGACCGCAATGACGCTTCCGGTCGGCGAGCTTTGTCGTCGCGCTCGAGAGGCGGGCATCCGAACAATCGTCGACGGAGCGCACGCGCCGGCACATCTCCCGCTGAACCTGCGTGAACTCGATGTCGACTATTACGCGGGCAACTGCCACAAGTGGCTGTGCGCACCCAAGGGAGCCGGCTTCCTCTATGTACGCCGTGAGCTCCAGCGGGACGTGCACCCGCTCCAGATCAGCTGGGGCTACGAGGGCGATGACCCGAGCTTCGTCTCACGCCACGAGAAACAGGGGACTCGCGACCCGTCCGCGTATCTGACAGTGCCCTCCGCGATCGCGTGGCAGCACGAGCACGACTGGGACTCCGTGCGAGGACGCTGCCACGAGCTCGCCCGCCGTGCACGTAACGAGCTGGGCCTCGAGCCGCTGACGCCGGACTCGGAGGAGTTCTTCCGGCAGATGGTCGCGCTCCGTCTCCCCGAGGAGGCGCCGAAGAACCTCCAGGAGCGCCTCTACGACGAACATCGAATCGAAGTCCCGGTGTTCGAGCGCGGGGACGAGCGGCTCATCCGTGTCTCTTTCCAGGGCTACAACGACGCCGCCGATTTCGAGCGGCTGAAGTCTGCACTTGACGAGCTCCTTGCACATACAGCCGGCGATCTCGAGCGGCCGAGGTTTCGGACTTGACGACCTCCTTGCCTATCGAGCCCGCCGCGCCGCGCGGGCTTCGCCCGGTGCGGCCACCCAAACCCCTTCGCTAGCGGCGTCGCATTCGAGTCATCATGGCGCCGGCGCAGCCGGCGCCGGACTCGAATGCGCTTACTCGCGGGGGAGCTGGACACCCAGGAGCGTCAGGCCGACGAGCAGCAAGATGAACGCCAGCCCCGCCGCCACCAGCAGCCGGGGATGGCGCGCGCGGCGGAGCGAATCCCAGCCCACTCGGCCCCAGAACGCGAGGAGGCCCGCGACCGCGGCGAGGCCGATCACGAGCACCGGGGCGAGCAGTGCGGCCCGCCCGAAGGAGAGATCGGTGAGCCAGACCGTGACGACCACGAGCGCGGTCACAGCGGCGGACGCAGCGGCGAGGCGAACGCTCACAGGGCAAACCTAGCTCGGCGCTATGCTCGGCTCGTGACAGAGGCGAACTACGTCTCCGGCGACGATTACGTCATCGAGTTCCACGAGCACCGCTTCGGCTTCAATTCCTCCGATTTCGAGCAGCGCGTCACGGCCGCGGCGGTGAAGCTCGGTCTCGTCGGGGACAACGAGCTCGACGACGATGAAACCGCCGACCTCGTCGAGCTCGTCGAGCGCGACTGGATCGACGAGCCTCGCAGCGGGCTCGGGAGGTATCTCGTCCGCCACTGGGAGCGTGTGTCGCTCGTGAGCGGCGAGTCGCTCGTCTACTGGCTGAAGAAGCTCGTCTTCCGCGGAGCGTGGCTCGACCATCGCGTCAAGGAGGGACTACTCGAGGTCACCTGGGACGATGAGGTCGCCGACTTCGGCTACCGCGACCCGAGCGGCGACCGTGCGCTGCTCGAGTTGGCTCCTGTGCCTTCCTGGCACGAGCTGCAGTTCAGGCGTTGATCCGCGCAGGAGTGATCGCCGCGTACCTCGCGGCGCTGCTGGCGGTGGACACGCAGGTCGAGCTTCCCGGCCAGCTCGCACTGGGCGGCCTCACCTGGGTCGTGCTCCTCTTGGCTGCGCGCCCGCTGCCGGCAGAGCGTCGTGCACAAGTCGCAGTGGTGATTTGCGCGGCAACTCTGGCTGAGCTGACGGGCTCCATCATCTGGGGCGTCTATTCGTACCGGTTGCACAACCTGCCGACCTTCGTTCCGCCGGCCCACGGGCTCGTGTTCATGGCCGGCCTGTCGTTGAGCGAAGGACTTCGACGTCACTCGCGAGCCCTGGTGGCCTTCGCGGCCACGGCCGTCACGGTCTGGGGCGTGCTCGGATTGACCGTGCTGCCGCGACTGGACGCCGCGGGTGCGCTCTGCATCCCGCTCCTGCTCGTGTTCCTCTGGCGCTCGCGGGCGCGCGCCGCGTACGCGGGCGTCTTCCTCGTGGTGGCGGCGCTGGAGCTCTACGGAACGGCGATCGGGACTTGGCGCTGGGCGGAAGAGCTTCCCGGTCTCGGCATTCCCGACGGCAATCCGCCGAGCGGCGTGGCTGCCGGTTACGTCTGGTTCGACGTCATGGCACTGCTGCTCGCACCGCGCCTGCTCGCCGGGGTACGGCGGACGTGGCTGTTATGGCGCCGTCCGGTGCCTGGCACCGGACAGGTCTAGATAGAGGGCGGTCGCAGGACGAACCCGCGACCGCCAGTTCGGAGGATGTGAGCTGCGGCCCCCCACGATCCTCCTGAGACTCAGAATCGAGGCGAAAAGCCGTTTCTGCACTCCCCCGGCAGGGTGAAGTGAAGCACCCGAATGAACCATCCAAAGGGGGAGGAATCAACCAGCGTGGGTGATCCATGCTCCACGTGTACCACTTGTCCTCACCGGTTCTGCACTGCGGCAGAACCTAGCCCCGAGAAACTGCGGCCGGGGCGGACATTTTCCAAGGGCCGGACCCTATGCGGCGGGTTCCGGCCCTCTCTCTTTCGGAAGGGCGAATCCCGGGCGGCGGGATTCGCCCGCTGGTTCAAGCGCGATGCGCCTGATCGCGCCGATCGGGACGATGTGATCCTCCGCCTCACCGCTCGCGGCGTGGACAGACAGCGTCAGGAAACCGTAGCCCGGCTCTCCCGAGAGAGACAGCAGCGTCAGCCGCTCACCGTCTCCCAGCTCTACCTCCACGTGCGTCTGCTCCGCGGTGTGTGTCTCCGTGTAGCGCTCGATCTGCCGGTGGACGTTCTCAACGAAGTCCTCGAGGGACGGCTCGGCTGCCCCAGGCACCCAAAGATCAGGGCTCAAAAGAGCTTCGTGTCTTCGCCTGCGGCGCCGAACCGCTCGCGGCCGAGATCCGTGATGATGCGACCGCGTGGCGTGCGCTGCAGGAAGCCGAGCTGGAGGAGATATGGCTCGTAGACGTCCTCGATCGTGTCCTGTTCCTCGCCGAGGGCAACGGCGAGCGTGGACAAGCCGACGGGGCCGCCGCCGAACTTGACGAGGATCGTCTCCATCAGCGCCCGGTCGATGCGTTCCAGCCCGTCGCCGTCGACTTCGAGCAGTTCGAGCGCCTCGCGCGCGACGTTGTTCGTGATCTTGCCGTCGTGCTTGACCTGTGCCACGTCGCGCACGCGCCTGAGGATCCGGTTCGCGATGCGTGGCGTTCCACGCGAGCGGCGGGCGATCTCGTCCGCTGCGTCTTCCGCGATCTCGACGTCGAGGATCCGAGCCGAGCGGCGGACGATCGTCCCGAGCTCCTTCGGCTCGTAGTACTCCAGCCGGAAGGTCATGCCGAAACGATCGCGCAGCGGTGTCGTCAACAGCCCTGTTCTCGTCGTCGCCCCTACGAGCGTGAATGGCGGGAGGTCAAGCGTCAACGTGCGAGCCGCCGCACCCTGGCCGACGATGATGTCGAGCCGAAAGTCTTCGAGCGCCGGATACAGGATCTCCTCGATCGCGCGGTTGAGTCGGTGAATCTCGTCGACGAACAGGACGTCGTGGCGCTCGAGGCCCGTGAGGATCGCCGCCATGTCGCCCTTGCGCTCGAGTGCGGGGCCGGCGACGCAGCGAATGCCGACGCCGAGCTCCTCGCGGATGATGAAGGCAAGGCTGGTCTTCCCGAGGCCCGGCGGTCCTACGAGGAGCACATGGTCGAGCGCCTCGTCGCGCCCTTTCGCGGCGTCGAGCGAGATCGCGAGCTGCTCCTTGATCCGTACCTGGCCGACGAACTCGTCAAGACGGCGCGGGCGCAGCGATTGCTCGAGGTCATCCTCCTCGGGCATGACGGCGGGAACGAGGAATTGAGGCGCAGCAGTCACTAGGCTGCCTTTAGCGCTTCGCGGACGCGTTCCTCCGGCGGCAGCTCCGGATCGACCCTCGCCAGAGCCATGTCCGCCTCCCCCAGGGAGTACCCGAGCTCGACGAGGGCGTCTCGCGCCACCAGATGCGGCTGGGTTTCGCCTGCCGACGAGATCGGCACCGGAGCGTCGCCGATCTTTTCTCTCAGCTCGAGCACGATGCGCTCGGCCGTCTTCTTGCCGATCCCCGGGATGGCCTGGAACCGCGCCGAGTCTCCGAGCACGATCGCGCGCCTCAAGTCGGCGGCCGGCGAGCCCGACACGATCGCCAGGGCCACCTTCGGACCGATTCCGTTGACCGAGAGGAGCTGGAGGAAGAGCTCGCGCTCGCCGGCCTCGGCGAACCCGTAAAGCTGCAACGCGTCCTCGCGCACATGCAGGTACGTGTGGAGCGACACCTCGGCGGCCCCGTCAGCCGCTCGAACCGCGGAGGGCGTCGCGGCGACGAGATAACCGACGCCGCCGACGTCCAGAACGAGCCCGTCCGGCGTGTTTGCGACGGGCCGACCTCGAAGCCGCGCGATCATCCGGCCGCGATCCTCAGCAGCGGCGGCGCGAGCGCATGGCAGATCGCGACCGCAAGAGCGTCGGCGGCATGCGACGTTGCCGGCTCGTCCTGGAGCCCAAGGATCATCTTCACCATCCTCTGCATCTGTTGCTTCTCGGCGCGGCCGTAGCCGGAGACCACCTGCTTCACGCGGGCCGGCGAATACTCAGCGCACCCGACCCCGGCGTTGGCGGCCGCGACCATGATGGCCCCGCGCGCCTGCCCGACGGAGAGTGCGGTACGGGCGTCGACGCCGACGAACGACTCCTCGATTGCGACGGCATCGGGCTGATGAAGCTCGACGAGCTCGCCCACGGCGTCGAAGATCGTCTTCAGACGTAGCTCCGGGCGTTCGGCCGCGGACGTTTTCCACCACCCGTGATCGATGGCCCTGAGGCGCCCGTCTTTTTCGTGGACGATGCCGTACCCGCAAGAAGCCGTCCCGGGATCGATGCCGATGACCTTCACGGTGAGAGGTTAGGCGTCTAACCGGACGTATCCTTCCGGCCAATGCCCGGGGATTTCTGGCTTACCTTCCCTGACGGGACGGAGCACGAGCTGAAGGAAAGCGTCACGGTCGGACGCGACGCATCCAGCGACCTCGCGTTCGCATCGCCGACGGTGAGCCGCGAACACGCCGCGCTTACGTTTCGAGACGGACGCTGGTACGTCGAGGATCGCGGCAGTTTCAACGGGACGTTCCTCAACGAAACGCGAGTCCAGCCGGGGGTTCCGCTCCCGCTTCGCCACGCAGATCGGATCGGGATCGGCTCGGAGACCGTTCTCTTCTCCTGGCCGGCGCAGCTCCAGGATCCCGATACGACCGAGCCGCTCGAGGAAGTCGCACCTGCGTCGTCGGCCCAGTTGTCGGCCTTCCAGCGCCAGGTCGTTCAGTGTCTTTGCGGTCCGTGGCTGGCCGGGGCGAGCCTCGAAAGCCTGCCGTCGAACGAGCAGATCGCGGCGCTACTGGGAACGCCGGGCGCGACCGGCACCGTCAAAGCCGCGCTGCGCCGCATCTACGCGAAGGCGGGCCTCTCCGACCAGCCCGCCCACGCCAAGCGGCGTGCTCTCTGCCGAGTCGCCAGGCAGCGCGGCTGGGTCTGACGAAAAAAACGAGGGAGCCGAAGCTCCCTCGCGACCCCCTCTGTCTGGATGCGTGTCGCGGGCGACCTCGACGTCGTCGCGGCCGCAAACGGCCTGCTCGACCTCTTGCGGCAGCTCGGCCGTGACGCACCGACGATCGCAGGCGATCAGGCGAAACAGCTCGAGGACGCGGTCAAGTCGTCGAGCTTCGAGCTCTGGTCCGGGCGGGACGATCACTTGCTCCGACGACTCCTGTTGAAGGCCGACCTCGGCCTCGACGTGCCTCCGACCCTGCGTCGGTGTGCTCGGCTCCGTCGTGGGAGCGAAGATCGATTTCGAGCTGTGCGTATCCGACCCCAATAAACCGGTAAGCGTGGCGCCACCGCCAAATCCGCTGCCGAGCTCGCAGCTTCCGGCGGCTAAGCCACCGTTTCCAGAACCTGCTCGGGGATGTCGAAGTTCGCGTAGACGTCCTGGATATCGTCGCTCTCCTCGAGCTGGTCGATCAGGCGCAGGATCTTCTTCGCGGCCGATTCGTCAGCGACCTCGACGGTCGTCTTCGGCACCATCGTCAACTCGGCGGCCTCGACGGTGAAGCCCGCGCTCTCCAGCGCCTCGCGTACCGCGGCCAGAGCCTCGGGCGCCGAGACGACCTCGTAGGTGGAACCGTCAAGCGAGACGTCGTCGGCGCCGCCTTCCGCAGCGGCAAGCATCAGCTCGTCTTCGTCGGTGCCGTCGGCGGGAACGATCACGACACCCCGGCGCTCGAAGAGCCAGGCAACCGCACCCGAGGTGCCGAGGTTGCCGTCGAACTTGTCGAAGGCGTGCCGCACGTCGGAGGCAGTGCGATTGCGATTGTCCGTCAGCGCCTCGACGATCACAGCGACACCGCTCGGGCCGTAGCCCTCGTACACGACCGTCTCGAACGCCTGCGCGTCCGAGTCTGCACCCGCGCCTCGCGCGATCGCCCGCTCGATGTTGTCCTTCGGCATGGAGTACGAGCGCGCCTTCTCGATCGCGTTCTGCAGAGCCAGATTCCCGGCGGGGTCCGGCCCGCCATCCTTCGCCGCGACGATGATCGCCCTAGAGAGCTTCGAGAACAGCTTGCCGCGCTTCGCGTCCGCCGCGCCCTTCTTGTGCTTGATGGAGGACCACTTGCTATGCCCGGACACTCATCGCCTCCTCCACCGCTTTCAAGAACAGCTCGTGCACCCGCGTATCTTCGGTCAGTTCGGGGTGAAACGACGCCGCGATGATGCGGCCGTCGCGCACCAGAACCGGCTCGCCCTCGTACTCGGCGAGAACTTCCACGTCCCCTCCAGTCACGCGCACGCGCGGGGCGCGAATGAAGACGCCGCGCAGCGGGGCGCTCTCCCCGGCGAGCGAGAGATCAGCCTCGAAGCTCGCGATCTGGCGGCCGTAGGCGTTTCGATCCACCTCGACGTCGACGAGGCCGAGATGGTCTCGATCGAGAACGATCATGCCCGCGCACGTACCCAGGATCGGGCGGTCGAACTCCCTGATTGCCTCGTCCAGCCCGTAGAGCCGCATCAAACGCATGAAGGTCGTCGACTCCCCACCGGGAACGACGAGACCGTCGAGATCCTGCAGCTGCTCCGGCTTCCTCACCTCTGTTGCCTCGACGCCGAGCCTCCGCAGCATCGCCACGTGTTCGCGGAAGTTGCCCTGGACGGCGAGGACGCCGACACGTGGGCGCATTACCAGCCCCGGGTCTCGAGCAGCTCTTCGGGCGCAAGAGTGGCGGCGGAAAGACCGCTCATCGCATCGCCCAGACCGCGCGAAACACGCGCGAGGATCTCCGCGTCGCCGTAGTGAGTCGTCGCCTCGACGATCGCCTTGGCGCGGTCGCTCGGATTCCCTGACTTAAAGATGCCGGAGCCGACGAAGACACCATCTGCGCCGAGCTGCATGCACAACGCTGCATCTGCGGGAGTCGCAATCCCACCCGCCGTGAACGTGACCACCGGGAGCCGGCCGTTTTCCGCGACCCAGCGCACGAGCTCGACCGGCGCCTGGACGTTCTTCGCCTCGCTGTAGAGCTCGTCCGGATCCATCGCGCCGAGGCGCTTGATCGCGCCGAACACCGAGCGCATGTGTGTGACGGCGTTGACGATGTCGCCGGTTCCGGCCTCGCCCTTCGTCCGGATCATCGCCGCGCCTTCGGCGATCCG
>JALYST010000178.1 GCA_030854665.1 Actinomycetota bacterium | reverse complement strand
GTAGCACGGCCCTTTCCAGCCATATGGGTTCCGCGTGATCGAGCCCCACGGCGCGCACTTGAGCTTCCGCTCGCCGGTGAGAAACTCCTGGTAGATGGGTGTCGCGAGCCAGCGATAGCCACGCTCGTGGGCGACGGTGCGGATCACCTTGAACTTCTCTTCGTGCTCGGCTCGCGTCATCGTCAGCGCCGGATCGATCTGGGAGTACTGGTAGCCCGGGGCGATCAGCATGCCGTCGATGCCGACATCGTCGGTGAGGTAGGCCATCATCTCGATGACGTCCTCGATCGACGTCTCTTTGAAGATCGTCGTATTCGTGCTGACGCGGAAGCCGGCGTCGCGCGCCTTCTTGATCGCGTCGACGGCGACGTCCCACAGGCCCGGGTAGTCGCAGATGTAGTCGTGGATCTCGCGCATCCCATCGAGATGGACGACGAACGTCATGCGATGGCTCGGCTCGAAGACGTCGAGGTACTGCTCGAGCCGCAGCGCGTTCGTGCAGAGGTCGATGTTCTTCCCGAGCTCGAGCATGCCCGCGACGACGTCCTCGATCCCCTTGTAGACGAGTGGCTCGCCGCCGCAGATGGAGACGACCGGAGCCGGGCACTGCACGCCCGCGTCGATGCACTCCTCCACGGTGAGCCGCGCCTTGTTCGACTCGTATTCGCGGATCTTCCCGCAGCCGATGCAGGCGATGTTGCAAGCGAGAGTCGGCTCGAGCATGAGGACGAGCGGGTAGCGATCCCCCTTACGCTGCTGGCTGGCCACGTACCGGCCGATCTGGAGGGTTGAGCGGAGCGGGAACTTCATCTGTTGAGCCTTTCTCTGAGGCGCCCGAGCGCGAGGAGCGGGAACGTAAGCCGGTACAGGTGGTAGCCGATCATGAAATCGAGCGGAAAACCAGTACCCGTGTAGTGCTGCTCGTCCCAATCGCCGTTGGGACACTGGCTCTGGCAAAGATACTCGGCTGCACGCCGCGTGGACAAGCCACTTTCGGCCCCGCCCGCCACGTATGCCAGCAACGCCCAGGCGGTCTGCGAGGGCGTCGGCGCGCCGCGACCACGCCGAGCCGGATCCCCGTAGGAAAGGATGTCCTCACCGAAGGCACCGCTTGGTTGCTGGACCGAGTCCAGCCACGCGAGCGCGCGCCGGATGGCCGGATGATCCGGAGGAACGCCGCAGGCCTCCAAAGCCGGCACCGCAGCGCCTGTCCCGTAAACGTGGTTCACACCCCAGCGGCCGAACCAGGAGCCGTCAGGCTCCTGCTCGGCGAGGAGCCAGTCGAGGCCCGACTCGATCGCCGAGTCGTAGCCCGACTCGTGGCCCAGCGCCTCGAGGGCGTGGGCCGTGACGTCGGCGGACGGCTCATCCGTGACCTTCCCGAAGTCGCAGATCGGGAGCTTGTAGAGCCACAACGCCTCGTTGTCGGCGTCGAAGGCCCCCCAGCCACCGCTCCGCGATTGCATCCCGACCGTCCAGTCGAGCCCGCGCCGAACGGCGTCGGCCCCGAGGTCGAGCTCACGCAGCGCGAGGGCGACGACAGCCGTGTCGTCGACATCCGGGTAGAGATCGTTGTCGAACTCGAACGACCAGCCTCCTGGGGCGAGATCGGGCCGGCGGATCGCCCAGTCACCGCGCACGGTCACCTCCTCGCCGAGGAGCCACGAGCCCGCAGCCTGGAGCCGGGGATCGTCGGCCGGGACCCCCGCCGCTCGCAGGGCGAGCACGGAGAGGGCGGTGTCCCAGATCGGCGACTGGCAGGCCTCGGGCCGCAGGCGGTCGCCGTCCCGGACGAGGAACCGGTCCCAGCCGGCGATGGCTCGCGCGAACGTCTCGTCCTCGAGCCCGTGACCGAGGGCAGCCAGCATGATCAGCGACCACACCCACGGCGGCTGGATCCCACCCCATGAGCCGTCGGCCTCCTGCCGGTCGCGTGCCCACTGCTCCGCGACGGCGATCGCACGCCTGCGGCGTGCCGAAAGGCGCGGCGTTCCCGACGCCGCAGTCTTTCGCCCGCCGATCTCGCTCAGATCGATGGCGCTCGGCCGAACGGGCTGGAGCGCCTCGACCACCGACAACGACACCATCGTCTGGCGGGCCCAGCACGCGAGGTCGTAGACGGACAGCGGGCCGTTCGCCGGGAGGAGGATCAGCTCCACCGGCACATGCGCCAACCGCCGCCAGGGCCACTGCCCGATGAGTGCAAGGAACGCACGCGTGAAGATGCGCGTGCGTACGACACCTCCATTACGCCGGATGTATTGCCGCGTGGCCTCCCCCGCGTCGACACCCGCGAGCTTCAACGCCGTGTACGCCTCCACGGTCACCGACAGGTCGGCAGGCCCTTCGAACCAGATCGACCACGTCCCGTCGGCGCGGCGCCGCGCGAGCAGCTCGTTCGCGAGCAGCCGGTCCGTCTCCGCATCGCGCAGGCCGAGGAAGTGGAGCAGGAAGAGGTGCTCCGCGATCATCGTCGCGTTCGACTCGAGCTCGCCCTTCCACCAGCCGTCAGGATGCTGAAGCGCGAGCAGGTGCTCGGCGCCGAGCTCGACGGCAGTGTCCAGGCCAGTCAGCTCCTGCACGACGGTCATGCCGCCACCCTAGTTGTCAGATCGGACAACAACGTCGCCGCGGTGCGGCCGGAACGAACTGCGCTCTCCATCGTCGCGGGCCAACCGGTTGCTGTCCACGCGCCCGCGCGTGTGACATTGGAGCGCGATGTGAGCGGGCCCGGCCGGCGCGAAGCCGTTCCTGGGCGGAGCGCGACGGTTGCGTGCGGCTCGCGGCTGACGCGCGACCACACGACCTCTGCAGGACCGAGACGCGCGGTCAACTGAGCGGCGATGTGGTCGACGAGCTCGCGGCCGCGGATCTCCATCAGCTCGGGCACTCCGCTCGACACGACCGTCAGATACTGGCCCTGGTCGGGCGGCTGCCCGGTGAGCGCGCCGCGGTCGAAGACCCAGTGCGCATCCGAGCCGAGTAGCGCGGCCAGAGGCGCACGCAGGAGCGGACGGTCGAACAGGAGGTGGACGCTGACGATCGGCGACGGCTCGAGATCGGGGTCCGCTTCGCCGAGTAGGCGCGCCGACTCGGCGGGCGGTGTAGCCACCACGATCGCGTCAGCGTCGAGGTCGTCGAGAGCGTCGACCCGTACTCCCGTCTCGACGGTCGCACCGCCGGCTTCGAGACTCCGCCCCGCGGCATCGCCGTGCATCCGGCCGAGCGGCTTCGCCGGCAGCACGAGCTCGCCGGCCCGGCGGCCCGCGAGCAGCGCCGTCTGCACCGTGAAGATCCCCATCGCGGCGCTTGCCTCCGACGAGGGCAGGTTCAGGGCGGGCCGGATAAAGACGTCCCAGAACCGCTCGATCGCGCGCTGCGATTGACCCTTGCGCAGCAGAAAGTCGGCGAACGGCTCGTCGTCGTGCGCAGCAGGATCGACCCCGCGCAGCGCAAGCAGCTGCCAAACGAGTGGACGCTCACGCAGCGGCAGGTGCGCATAACGCGCGAGGAGGATCGAGCCGGGAGAGATCTGCGCCCAGCGGCGCTGCTCGTCCACGACCGGCAGGCTGAGGCGCAGACGGCGGACAGAACCCGACTCGCCGATCCGCTCGAGAAACGCAAGATATTCCGTGAAGCAGCCGAGCGCGATGTGCTGGCCGTTGTCGGGCGGCGGCGCCGGATCGCCCTCACGCTCCGGAAGCGTCTGCACGGCGCCGCCGAGCGTTGGCCTGGCTTCGAGCAGCGTGACGTCGTGCCCCGCGTCGAGCAGCTCGAGCGCGGCCGCGCAACCGGCAAGGCCGCCGCCGACGACCACCGCCTTCAACGCCGCAATCCTCCGCCGACAATTCGCAGCTTCGTCAGCGCCGACAGATGCGGCGGGCCGTCGAAGACGTCGAAGCCGCGCGCCTCGATCCGTTCGAGCGTTGTGCGGTAGAGACCGGCGAACGTCGAGACGCAGATCGCACTGCGACCGTCGAGCGAGCGCAGCAGCCCGAGACCGTCCTGCAGATAGACGCGCGCACGCTCGGCCTGGACCGTGAGCAGCGCGTGCCACGCATCCGTGGCGCGACCCGAGGCAATGTCGTCCTCCGACACGCCGAAGGAAGCGAGCTCGTCCTGAGGCAGATAGACGCGGCCGAGCTCCCAGTCTTCGCGAACGTCGCGGATGATGTTGATCAGCTGCAATGCGACCCCGAGCGTCTCGGCTCGCTCGACGTCGTCGGAGCCGTAGACGGCGACGCACGCAACTCCGACCGCGCCGGCGACTTTCGTGCAGTAGCCGCGTAGCTCCTCGAAGTGCGCGTAGCGCGTCTGGTCGAGGTCCTGCAGTCCCCCGTCCACGAGCGCATGCAGCGCACGGTCGGGAATCGGGAAACGGGCACGCGCGTCGGCGAGTGCGACCGACATCGCGTCGCTGCCCGGCGAGTCAAGGCCGGCGCGTACATGCTCGAGCTGTTCCCGCTTCTGGTCCGGCGGCAGCCCACCGTCCGCGACGTCGTCGACGCGGCGCGCATACGCGTAGATGGCGGCGATGGCCCGCCGCTTCTCGCGCGGCAGCACCATGATCCCGTACGCGAAGTTGCGCGCCCGCCGGCGCGTCAGGCGCTCGACCTCCGCGTACGCTTGCTTGGCCATCACCGTAGGAATCGCGTCCACCTCGCCTGACGTGCCGTGGGGAAGGGGTCGGGGGAAAACGGGAGTCTTCCCTCTTCGTTCTCCTCGCCGTTCGCGGCGATCTCAGCGGCGCGAAGGGCGGGGCGCAACTTAAAAGAAGGCGGCCCGTGGAGGAAACACGGTTTCCCCCACGCGACCGAGCCGTAGGCGAAGGAGGGCGTGTGCAGGCGCTCGACCTCCGCGTATGCCTGCGCCGTCGTCATCGCACGAACGCTGCCAGTGCGAGCCGAGTGCGCGACGGGCGCGGCCGCTGCGTGAACACGTCCCACTGTGCCGACTCCAACGCAACGAGTGCGGCCAGCCCACCGCGTGCGAAGAGCCCGACTGCGCGTCCCATCCGCCCGCCGATCCGTTCGTGCAGCACGCGTCCTCCGGCAAGCAGGCTCCGCGCGCGCGCCGCCTCGTACCGGAGCACCTCCAGGAGCTCGGGGCTCGGGCAGTCGAGCGCGGTGACACCAAATCTGCGGCGGTCCTCGAGTGGGAGGTAGACACGGCCGAGTTCGAGATCGCGCGGCACGTCCTGCAGGAAGTTGACGAGCTGCAACCCGGTGCAGACATCGTCGCTCGCCGCGACGAGCTCGGGCTCGCGATCCAGACGCAGCAGGCCGAGCACCAGACGGCCCACAGGGTCGGCCGAATGGCGGCAGTACTCCTTCAGGTCGTCCCACGTGTCGTATGCAGCGATGCGCTGATCCATCCGGTTGGCCTCGATCAGCCGCAAGAAGGGCTCTCGCGGCAGCGAGAACTCGTGGATCGTCGGCGCGAGCGCCTGCAGGACCGGCCACGACGGCTCCCCCGCATAGCAGGCGCCGAGCTCCTGCTCCAATTCGTCGAGCGCGGCGAGGCGATCGCCCTCGACCTCGTCCCCGAGGATGTCCACGAGGCGCGCAAAGCCGTAGACGGCGCGCAGGTGCGGCCGGAGGCGGCGCGGAAAGAGCACCGAGGCAACCGGGAAGTTCTCGGTCCGCGCGCGGCGGGCTATGACGGCCACTTCCATCCGTACAAGCCTCACTGGCCCGGCCCCGCTGGTCAACAGGCACGTTTGCCTCTTGAGGGCCGAAGGTGCTTCAATCCCTGGCGCCGCACACACGCCCAGACCCAGCCGAGGGCGGCATAAGGCCAAGGAGGGCGATTGACTGACCGGGGGAACATCGCTGGAGACGGCCCGCGCAAGAACCCTGTGCTCGGCGTGGAGGCCGTGGGGACCGCCTGTGTGGTTCGCCTGGGCGGCGAGCTCGACCTCCACAACGCGGCCCAGGTGCGCTCTGCTCTCGCAGACGCCTGTGCCCAGGTTCCGGAACGGCTCGTCGTCGACCTCGCCGAGGTCGAGTTCATCGACTCGACCGCACTCGGCGTCCTGATCGAGACGCGGACGAAACTGGACAATCGCGGCGGGCTCCTGCTCGCAGCACCCGGCCTCGAGACGCGCCGCGCCCTGCAGATCTCCGGGCTCGACAAGCTGTTCACCGTGCGCGACACCGTGCCGGAGGCGCTGGTCGCGAAGGTCTAGCTTCTTGACGGCGCCGCCGGGGCCTCCGCCATCTCCTCGCCCTTGATCAGCGTCACCGCCGCAATGAAGGCAAGGGCCGCGAAAAACGCCAGCGCCCAGAACGCCCAGCGATAGCCGCCGGTCAGGGCGACCGCGAGCGGCTTTCCGTCCTCGACGAGCGTCTTGAAGTGAGTGGTGAAGACCGTGGAGGCGACCGCGACGCCGATCGCGCCACCGATCTGTTGCGACGTGTTGATCAGGCCAGACGCCAGGCCCGCCTCACGCTCGGCCACGCCTGCAAGCGCGGCGATCGAGACCGGCACGAACGAGAACGCGAGACCGACGCCGACCATGACATACCCCGGCAGCAGGTCGGACGCATAGCTGCCGTCCACGGGAATCTGCGTGTACCAGATCATTCCCCCGGTCAGGAGCACGAGTCCGACCGCGATCACGGGCTTTGGACCGACCTTTGTCGTCAGCGCCTGCGCAACTCCTGCGGACAGGACCGCCGTGCCTGCCGTCGCCACGAAGGTGACACCGGCCTTGAGGGCCGAGTAGTGCAGCACGTTCTGCACGTAGAGGGTGAGCAGGAAGAAGTTCGCGAAGATCACGGCGCCAAGGAGCGCGCCGACGACGTTCGCACCGGTGACCGTCCGCACGCGGAAGATCTGGAACGGCATCAGCGGATCGTGGTGGCGCCTCTCGTTCACCAGGAAGGCAACGAGCAGCGCCCCTGATGCAATCAGAAGCAGGATCGTGCGCGCGGTCGCCCAGCCGATGTCTGGCGCCCTGGAGATCGTGTACACGAGCAAGGCGAGGCCACCGCTTACAAGCACCGCCCCGAGAGCGTCGTAGCGCCGTTCCGCGCCCTCGCGCCGGCTCTCCGGGACGATCCGAGACGTCAACACGAGCACAAGCGCACCGACCGGCACGTTGACAAAGAAGATCCATTCCCAGCCGAGGTATTTCGTCAGTACCCCGCCGGCGAGCACTCCCACCGCGGCCCCGCTGCCCCCGAGCGCGCCCCAGATTCCCAGCGCCTTGTTCCGCTCCGCACCCTCCTCGAAGCTCGTCATAACGATCGAAAGTGCGGCAGGAGTGATGATCGCGCCGCCGAGTCCCTGCACCGCCCGCGCGACGATGAGCATTCCCTCCGACTGCGCCAGTCCACAGGCGAGCGAGGCGATGGTGAAGAGCGCGACCCCCACCATGAACACCCGGCGGCGTCCGAGCAGATCCGCGGCCCGGCCGGCGAGGAGCAAGAAGCCGCCGAGCGCAATCGCGTACGCAGTGATGACCCACTGCAGATTCTCGCGCGAGAAGTGCAGAGCGCGGCTGATCGAAGGCAGGGCGACGTTCACGATCGAGACGTCGAGGATCGTCATGAAGAACGCCGTCGCGACGACGGCGAGGATCCTCCAGCGGTGCGGGTTCGAGGTCATGACCCGATTGAGGCTATTCCGAGCGGAATGTGAATAGGGGAGCAAACCGCTCCCCCATTCACATTCGGCTAGATCTTGCCCAGCTTCCGCCACTTCGCATAGATGTCCTTCATGTCCCGGTCGGCAGCGCTGACCGCGTCGGCGGCGCTCATCTTGCCCTGCGAGACCTGGGCGAACATCTTCGGGATCAGGAACTTGCCGAACACTTCGGAGAACGCAGCGTTCGTGTAACCCGGATAGCCGGGGTTGACCGTGTACTTCTGCGCGATCGTCGTGAGGATCTGGTACTTGCCGCGCGGCTTGTGCGTGTCGGCCGCCGCAAGCTTCTGGATTTTCTTGAAGGGAAGCGCGCCCGGGAACGTCGGGAAGTTGTAGAACTTCGACGCGACGAACGCGTCCTTGTAGTTGATCTCGAGGTCGGCCATGAACTTCTTGGCTCCCGCAATGTTCTGAGCGAACTTCCAGATCGAGTAGGACCCCATCACGTGCTCGAGCCCGAGTCGCTGCACCGGGCCCTTGGGGATCGGATAGATGTAGAGCTGGTCCGAGAACGGCAGGCCGAGATCTTCCGGCGTGCGGGTCGCCGAGATCGCGTTGAGGATCATCGACCCTCTGCCGGAGTAGATGAAGTTGTTGTTCGAGGCCGGCGTCCAGCCGAAGATCTCGTCGGTCTCACCGCTCTG
>JALYST010000011.1 GCA_030854665.1 Actinomycetota bacterium | reverse complement strand
TACGCCAAGACCGCGCGGGGGGTCATGCGCTACCGGCGCGATTCCGTGGTCGCAATGCTCGACTCCAAGCGCGCGGGGGAGGTCGAGGACGGCGTCCCGATCGTCGGCACGGTCGAGGACGCGCTTCACCTCAACCCGAACACGGCGCTCGTCGGGGTCGTCACCCAGGGCGGCCACTTCCCCGGCGACTGGCAGGAGCTGCTGAAGAGCTGTGTCTCGAAAGGCCTGGATCTCGAGAACGGTCTCCACGTCCGCCTGCGCGACATCCCCGGTCTCACGGAGCTCGCTGCGAAGCACCGCGTCCAGCTGCGTGACCTGCGCGAACCGCCCGCGGACCTGAGCACCGCGACGGGCGCGAACCTCGAAGTCGATGCGACGATCGTCCTGACGGTCGGCTCGGATTGCGCGATCGGGAAGATGACCGCGATCTGCGAGCTCGACCTCGAGGCGCGCAAGCGAGGTCTGCGATCGGTCTTCGTCCCGACCGGCCAGACCGGCATCGCGATCGCCGGCTGGGGGATCTCGGTCGACGCGGTCGTCGCCGACTTCCTCGCCGGCGCCGCAGAGCGCCTGGTGGTCGAGGGCGCGAAGAAGGGTGATCTCCTCTGGGTGGAAGGGCAGGGGGCGATCCTGCATCCGACCTACTCAGGGGTGACCGTGGGGCTGATCCACGGGAGTGCGCCGCACTTGTACGTGCTCTGCCACGAGGTGGGGCGGACGGTGGTCGAGGGCGACCCGACGGCGTCGCCGATCGTGAGCCTGACGGAGCTGATCGACCTCCACGAGCGCATGTCCCTCAAGTTGCGGCCGGCCAAGGTGGCCGCCATCGCCCTCAACACCTCGAGCGTCTCCGAAGAAGAGGCCCGCTCCGCCATCGCCGCCGCCGAAGAGGAGACCGGTCTGCCGGCGGACGACCCAGTCCGCTTCGGGGCGGGAAAAATACTCGATGCGGTACTCCAGGCGCCGACTGGTCGGCGCCGCATAGAGGCTGTGCGGGCTTCGCCCGTGCAGCCGTCTCAACCAGCAAGCTAGGTCGAGGGCACTTTCGAATACCCCCGAGCGGGCGCTCAAACTGGCTCCCTGATCTGCCGAAGAAGAGGGCATGTGGCGGATCACTGCGGTCCTGGCGTGCGCCTGCGCGGCTCTAACCCTTGCGGGTGGGGCCTCGAGCACCACCTTCGGCGTCGCCGACGACGCCGGGAAGTACTCCGAGGACGGCGGCGCGAGCTTCTTCCACATGCTCACAGACCTCGGGATGACCGAGAACCGCATGGCGGTCTTCTGGAACCCTGCGAAGCCGACGAACACCATCTTCGACCAGGCCTTCTTCGACCGGGCGCTCCCGAATGCGATGCGCCGCGGCATCGAGGTGATCTTCGCGATCTACCCGGAGAGGGCCCGCTCGCTCGTCGAGACACCCAACGGGATCGAGCTCTTCGCGC
Source organism: Actinomycetota bacterium (assembly GCA_030854665.1). Lineage (GTDB taxonomy): Bacteria > Actinomycetota > Thermoleophilia > Gaiellales > Gaiellaceae > 3-1-20CM-4-69-9. The sequence continues at coordinate 5,576 of JALYST010000011.1, read as the reverse complement.
AGTACGCGGCCAGAGTCGTGCAGCGCTATCCCTACGTCCGCAAGGTCATCTGCTTGAACGAGGGCAACCAGCCGCGCTTCCACCAGCCGCAGTTCGACGAGTCCGGCAAGGGCATCTCCGGCTACGTGCAGGAGCAGGCGATGGCCGCCTGCTACGACGCGGTCAAGGCCGTCGACCCGAAGATCACGGTGATCGCGTTTGGTCTTTCACCGCGCGGCAACGACGACTTCGAAGCGTCCAGCAACGTCTCGCACTCGCCGATTCGCTTCCTGGAGGAGGTCGGTGAGGCGTATCGCGCCAGCGGCCGTGCGAAGCCGCTCGCGGACGAGGTGTCGATTCACTGCTACCCGAACCTGAACACCGATGCGCCGACGGTCGGATACGCGTGGCCGAAAATCGGCTGCGCCAACTTCGACCGCTTCAAGCAGGCGTGGTGGGATGCCTTTCACGGCACGGCCCAGCCGCTGTTTCAGGAAGCGGGCGACACGGGCCCGGGACCGTACGTCCACATCTACGTGGACGAGGTCGGCTACCAGGCGAAGATCGCGGCCGACAAAGCCGGCCTGTACACGGGCGCCGAGAACGTCCCTGCGATCGACGAGGCAACTCAGGGGACGTACTACGCGCAGCTGATCGCGATGATGGCGTGCGATCCGAACGTGGCACTCCTGAACTTCTTCCACGCGGTCGACGAGACGAGCCTGCCGGCGTGGCAGAGCGGGCTCGTCCTGCCGGACGGCACCCGGCGCGCCTCCTTCTCCACCGTCAAGAACGCGATCATGGGCAACCAGCAGTGCAGCGGCACGCCTGTGCAATGGCGTCACACAGATCGCATCGTCGGTGGGCGAGCGACTTTCAAGCTGCCGCGCTCGTTCCTCGTCCGTGCCGAGGAAGGCTTCTCGTACGACGTGAAGATCACCCGGTCGACGAGCGCCCGCACCCTCACCGGTGCCGCGGGCCAGGGTGAAGCGGCTCGCGACGTCCTCTTCAAGCTGCCAAAGCTGAAGCGCGGTTCGTATCGCGTCACCGTGACGCTCCATGCGGAGAGCAATCCCGACCGCACGGCCACGTTCACACGCACCTTCCGCGCCTAACGGACATGTCCCCTCCGGCCGGTCTTAAGGACGCGCCGGATGCGGTATAAAAACCGACATGACCGATCTGCGCGTGGCGAAGCTCGCCAATCTGCTCGTCAACTATTCGCTCGAGCTCAAGCCGGGTGAAATCGTCCGGCTCGACGGCGGGACGGTGGCGGCGCCGTTCATCCGCGAGCTGTACCGAGAAGCGCTGCGGGCGGGCGCCAATCCGCGCACGCGCGTCGAGGTCGAGGGAATCGACGTCATCGCGGTTGGAGAAGCCTCCGACGAGCAGCTGACCTTCATCTCCGAGATCGACCGCTTCGAGATCGAAAAGGTAGACGCGATCGTGACCATCTGGGCAGACCGGAACACACGCGCCCTCAGCCAGGCCGATCCGAAGCGCGTCAGCAAGAAGATCGCGTCGCGCCGGGCGCTGACGAACCGGCTGTGGGAGCGGATCGACGCCGGCCAGGCAAAATGGGTCGGCACGAGGTTTCCCACGGACGCGCACGCACAGGACGCGGAGATGTCACTCGCGGAGTACGAGGACTTCGTCTACAGCGCGTGCCATGTGTGTGCCGACGAGGACCCCGTCGCACACTGGCGCGGCGTGTCGGTCAGGCTGAACGAGCACGCTCGTGAGCTGAATACGTTCACCGAGTTGCGGATCGTCGGGCCGGACACCGACCTGCGCATCAACGTCGCCGGCCGCGAGTGGCTCGCGGCGGACGGCAAGCTCAACATGCCCGACGGAGAGATCTTCACGAGCCCTGTCGAGACCGAGACCGAAGGCGAGATTCGCTTCTCGTTCCCCGCAATCTTCCAGGGGCGCGGGGTGGAGGATGTCCGGCTGCGTTTCGAGGGCGGGCGCGTCGTCCGCGCCGAGGCCGGCAACGGGAACGAGTTTCTGCAGTCTCTGCTCGACATGGACGAAGGGGCTCGCATCCTGGGCGAGGTGGCGTTCGGGCTGAACTACGAGATCGACCGCTTCACGCGCGACATCCTCTTCGACGAGAAGATCGGCGGCACGATGCACTTCGCCCTCGGTTCGAGCTTCAAGAAGCTCGGCGGCCGGAACGAGTCCGGTCTGCACTGGGACATGATCTGCGACCTTCGCGTGGACGGGGAGGTCTACGCCGACGGCGAGCTCGTCTGGAAGGCGGGACACTTCCTGCGCGAGCCGAGTGTTGTGGTGCCCGAGCCGGTTACGGCTTCCTGACCCGCGTCGCCGTCATTTCCGACACGCATCTCCCGCGCGGGACCCGGGCGCTGCCCGAGGAGTGCGTGCGGCTCATCGCGAGCGCCGATCTCGTGCTGCACGCCGGCGACTTCGTTTCGGTGCAACTGCTGCAGGAGCTCGAGAAGCTCGGCCCACCCGTCGTCGGCGTCTGCGGAAACATGGACGAGCAGGCCCTCAAGCAGGTCCTCCCGAAGCAACGCGTCGTCGAGGTGGACGGCGTGCAGATCGGAATGGTGCACGACCCGGGCCCGCGCGAGCGGCGAGAAGCCCGGCTCGCCGCACGGTTCGAGGACTGCGGCGCGGTCGTCTACGGGCACACGCACGTCCCGCAGGTCGAGCGTTTCCAGCATTTGTGGGTGCTGAACCCCGGCTCACCCACCGAGCGGCGGAGCGCCGCCGTCCATTCGATGATCGTCCTGAGCGTCAAGGGCGCCCGCATCACGCCCGAGCTGGTCACGCTCTAGGCCAAACTTGACAAAGCGAACATGTGTTCGGTACTCTACGAACACATGTTCCCTCGTCTGGCAGTCCTCCTCGTAGTCATCGCCTTCGTGGTGGGCGTCGCCGCCCGGCCCTCCGGCGGCGCGGGGAAGCCCGTGGGCTATGTAGTGAAGCCGACGGACACTCTCTGGTCGATTGCGGCCACCCACTATGGAGGCGACCCCCGGGAGGGGATCTGGGAGCTCCAGCAGCGCAACCACCTGTACAGCACGACGCTCGTGCCGGGGCAGCGGTTGGTGTTGCCGTAGTTACTGCTCGGTTAGCGGTAGGCCGGCGGTGTAGATCTTCTCGCCGCGGAACAGGCGCTGCTCCGGATCCCAGGGAAAGAAGATCACGACCTTCCAGGCGAGCCGCTCGCCCGAGGGAGGAAAGCCGAGCCACTCGGCCTCGTGTGTCCCGGTCACGTCGGCCTCCTCGCAGACGCCCTGCGGGCCGATCACGATGTCCGTCAGGTCGAAGTGGATGTCGGGGAACGCGGAGAGCAGCTCCATGTAGAAGCGCGCCGCTCCCTCATGGCCTTCCCAACGGTGCCCGCTCTGTGCGAGCTCGTACACGCAGTCGGGTGTCAGAGTCGAGATCAGGCCGGGCAGGTCGCGCTCATCCTCGGCGATCGAGTGGCGCTTCCAGAGCTCGCGAATCTCGTTCTGCTCCTCGCCGGAGGCTTCGCGCTTGATCAGGCCCCGAATGTCTTCGCTCACGCGCCGAGCCTACAACTCAGGTGGTCGCTGCCACCGGGTACGGGCTCGTCCGGATGACAAGCGAAGGGCCACGCTTGCGGCTCGGACAGGCGGCTATCGGCCGGGACTCAGGTTGGCTAGAGGTTCACAAACCTAGAATCGCCCCATGGATCTCGACCTCGTCTTCCTTGGCACCGCGGGCTCGATGCCGACCGCCCAGCGCGCGCCGGCGGCCCTGCTCGTCCGCTTGGGTGGCGACCGGCTCCTGTTCGACTGCGCTGAGGGGACGCAGCGCCAACTCCTGCGGTCCTCCGTCGGCCTGGTCGACTTCCACGAGATCTTCGTGACGCACTTCCACGCAGATCACATCCTCGGGCTGCCGGGCCTGTTCAAGACCTTCTCGCTGCGGGGGCGCGAGCGGCCATTGGAGGTGTACGGCCCTAGCGGGCTCGTCGACCTGCTCGGGTCGCTGAAGCGGGTCGTGGGAAAGCTGTCGTACGAACTGCGGGTCCTGGAGGTCGAGCCGGGCGACGTGCTCCAACGGGATGGTTACCGCCTCGCAGCGTTCGCCGTCTCGCACGGTGTCCCGGCGGTCGGCTGGTCGCTGATCGAGGCCACGCGACCGGGACGCTTCGACGTCGACACAGCCGATGCACTCGGCGTGCCAAGTGGCCCAGCGCGCGGCGCCCTACAGCGCGGGGAAGCGGTGACCCTTCCTGACGGGAGCAACGTCAACGCCGATCAGGTTCTCGGGCCGCCGCGGCCCGGCCGCAAGATCGTGATCACCGGCGACACGGCGCCGTCCGAGACGATCGTCGAAGCAGCGTGGGGCGCTGAGGTCCTCGTCACCGAGGCGACGTTCTCGGAAGAAGAGCACGAGCGCGCGCAGGAGACGATGCACCAGACGGCGGCCCAGGCAGCCGGGATCGCCCAGCGCGCGAACGTCGGGCTGCTCGCTCTGACTCACCTTTCCAACCGCTACTTCGGCCCGGAGATCGCCCGCGAGGCACGCGACATCTTCCCGAGCACGGTCGTCCCGAAAGATTTCGACTTGGTCGAGGTGCCTTTCGCCGAGCGAGGCCCACCGCAGCTCGTCAAGGGTGGGGCGCTCCACCGGCGCGAGCCAGAGGTCGTATCATCGGCGCCGCAATGACGGGGATGGTGCAAGTCGCAGTCGCAGGCGACGTGGCCGAGGCGGAGGAGATCCAGGAGATCCTGCGCTCGGCCGGCATCGACGCGGAGATCGCCGGCGGCCAGGAAGACTCCGTCACGGTCTCGGTTCCCGAGGCGGACGTCGAGCGGGCCCAGGATGCGATCGAGGCGATGACCGAGCCCGAAGACGTGATCGGCGAGCCGTAGCCCGGAGGGTGCTCCTCGGCGGCCAGGTGCGTGCCGTCCGGAGGAGCGTCTAGAGTCCCACCCGACCCGAACCCCTTTAAGCCGGTCCAGTGAGGCCGGGAAGGAGTCGCATGAACCTGCCTGGCCGCAAACCGTCGACCCTGCCTGCGCCGTGACCACAGTGGAGGCCCCGGCGGGAACCGTCCTGCTCGATGCCGATGCGCTCCGTCGGACGCTCTCGCGGATCGCGCACGAGATCATCGAGGCAAATCCCGACCTCGCCCGCGTCGCCCTCGTCGGCATTCAGACGCGCGGCGTCCCACTTGCGTATCGACTACGACGCCTGATCGAGGAGCGAGCCGGCGCTGCGCCGGATCTCGGAGCGGTCGACATCACCTTCTACCGCGATGACGTCCAGGTTCGGAGTGGGGGAGCGCCCCGACATTCACAGCCCGTCGTGCGCTCGACGGCGCTGGACTTTCCGCTCGAAGGCAAGACCGTTGTCCTGGTCGACGACGTGCTCTACACAGGTCGGACGATTCGCGCGGCCATCGAGGCGCTTTTCGACTACGGGCGCCCTGAGCGCATCCAACTCGCCGTCCTCGTCGACCGAGGCCACCGAGAGCTGCCGATTCGCCCCGACTACGTCGGCAAGAACCTCCCGACCTCCCGCGACGAGCGCATCCAGGTGCAGCTCGTCGAGGTGGACGAGGTCGACCGCATCTTGCTCGTTCCCGCACC
>JALYST010000006.1 GCA_030854665.1 Actinomycetota bacterium | reverse complement strand
GTGGGACGCTGTATCTCGCGGGCGTCGACGCGCGGCTTGGAATCTGGCTCGCGCATTCCTCCGATGGGGGACGCCACTTCACCGTGAGACAGGCCGCGCCGTTGGCGGTGAACGATGCGGCGAACTGCGTGCGCAGCGGGAAGTACGTGTTCGCTCAACAGGCGATCCACTGCCTGGGCCCCAATCCGACGGTGACGGTGGGACGGGGCCGAACCTATGTCACGTACGCCTCGCTTGCACCGAATCAGACGTGGGACGTCGGCGTCGCGGTCTTCGACGCCAAGCTCCGGCTGCAGTGGCGAGGGCGCATCGGCCCCGCGGAAACGAAGCCGGCCGACCAGTTCTGGCCCGCCTCGACCGTTGATGCGCAAACGGGCGAGCTCTGGGCCTGCTATTACGACACGACCGGCGACTCGGAGCGAAAGCAGGCGTGGTTCCTGTGTTCGCGTTCCCGGGACGGTAGGCACTGGGCGGTGCCGGTTCGCGTCGCCCGGCACCCCGAAAATGCATTCGTGCTCTGGGCAGATGCGGTCCGCGCCGGTTTCGGTGACGAGATCGCCTACGGCGGCTACCCCGGGGTCGCCGCTGCAGCAGGAGTCGCTCGACCGATGTGGATCGATGCGCGCGACGCGAGCCACCAGGATCAGGAGATCTTCACCGCCCGCGTTACTTCCGCCTCGCTCTCGCCTTCGCCGCGCTAGCGGTCCGCGGGCGGACTACCGCTGGAAGGGTGCGGCTACGTACACGCGTACTTCCAGTGGCCCGAACGAGTCTGTGAACGACCCGCCACTTGCCGCGACCGTGTGCTGGCCGTCGAGGCTCCGGAGCACGCGGTCGCCGAGGGCCGGGACGTTGATCGACGCGGCCGCGGCGCCACGGCTTGCATTCACTGCAATCACGTACACGGCGCCGTTGTGCTCGCGGGCGCCTGCCTTTACGTAGCTGCCCAGCGAGACGCTCGCTGCGATCGCAGGTTCGACGAGAGCGGGAACGAGCCCCTGGATCTCGTGGTTCGTGCGCGCGATTTCTGCGCCCACTTCGGCGCTCCAGTTGTTCGGGAAGTAGCCGATCGCGTGCGCGCCGCCGGCGATCGAGAGCCAGGCCTCCGCCCGAACGGTCTCCGGAGTCGGGTCGAGGTTCTCGCCCATGCAGTCCATGCGGCGCGCCTCGATCCACTGGAAGGTCGGTCGGCCACGGCCCAGCGCGACGAGGTCGAGCTGCGAGTCGAAGACGTCCCCGAAGCTGTCGAAGCGGCACCAGTTCTGCAGTGGGTAGAGGTCGAACCCGAGCACGTCGGCGCTCGCGGCGAGAGCGGGATACATCCCCTTGCCCTGCGGGAGCGGGTTCGCTCGGCTGTAGAAGTGGTTCGTCAGCGTGAGGAACCGCGGGCCGGAGCCCGGGACCTCGGGCACCAGGCGCAGGGCGTCGGCGGTCGTCAAGTCGCCGGGAAGATGTGTGTCCCACTCGTCGGGGAGGTGCGTCCCGACCGTGCCGGCGCGCGCTGCTGCAGTCGCCTGCGCATCAGCGAGGACGAAGGCCCGGCCGGAGACCCACTTGGCAAGGTCGGCACCGGTGCCGCAGCCGTTGCCCATGAAGAGGTCGATGCCGACAGCGAGATTTCCTGCGACCGCGTCGGCGCACTGCGCCCAGACCAGCTTCGGGAATGACGGCTGGCCGTTCAGCAAGATGACGCCGCCTGAAGTAGTCAGCTTCACGGGGCCGGAGAGAGCCGGGGTGGTAAGTACGTATTCCTCGACCCGTTGCGGGCTGCCTTCGCTCACGGCGGTCACGGCAATCTTGTAGGAGCTCGAGAACGCCAGCCCGGTCACGGTTGCCTGGTGCTCGGTCGCTGCGATGTTCGGTGCCGTCCAGATGACCGGTGCGTCGAGCCCGTAGGCGATGCGCGACGTCGCCGGCACGTTCGTGCGCCAGGCGATGGTCGCGGAGAAGGGAGTGAGGGAAACCGTGTGCACGTTCTCGATTTCCGGCGGAGGGCCGACGGGCTGGGCGGGCGTGGTCGTAGTCGCCGCCGTGGCCGCCGTGGTGTCGCTCGGCGGGCCACCGACCTGGGGCTGGAAGGTGACACTCGGCAGGGCGAGGAACCTCAGGTCGCTGACATAGGGCGCGTTGAACGTGACATCTGCGGGGCCAGCCGCCGTCGCGCGCGAGCGGTAACTCGATGTCGTACTTCTACTCACCGCCGACGCGGGCCTGAGACCAGCGCTCGCAGGCCCGCCGGTGTCGAGGCCCACTGGGGTTACGGGCCGCCCACTGGGCGGCGCGAACGAGAACGGCGCCTCCGCTGCATTCGGAGTGGCCGACGCGGCCGGAACCGAGGCGGAGTCGGAGCCGGGCAGGGCAATCTTGAAGCCAATCGTCGAACCGGCAACGACGGCAAGCAGGAGCCAGCAGATGGTGCGCAGGGGCACCCTCTAGAAGTCGGCTTTCCAGGGCCGCACCTCTCCCTCGATCGAGGGATATGAGCCGGTAGCGTGCGGCCTCCGTGCGCCGCCCGACCGCCGATTTGATGCTGCTCGCGACGGTTAGCCTCTGGGCGCTCAACTTCACGGTCTCGAAGTACATCCTCGATCACGGTTTCCATCCGCTCGCCTACTCCTCTGTCCGCTACGCCTGCGCGGCCATCCTCTTCGCCGGGATCACGCTCGCCTGGGAGGGCTCGCTGCGGATCGCGCGAGGCGACCTGCCGATCATCGTCTTCTGCACCGCAGTCCTCTTTGCGAATCAGCTGAGCTTCGTCTACGCCCTGCGCTTCACGACCGCGACCACGGTCGCGCTCCTCTTCGGGACGCTGCCGATCTTCACGGCGCTCTTCGCCCGCGGGAGCGGCGTCGAGCACCTGCCGTTGCGCTTCTGGATCGCTGCCGGGCTCTCCTTCGCGGGCGTCGCGCTGGTGGCGCTGGGGTCGGGCGGGAATCTGTCCGCGAACCTGAAGGGCGACGTGCTCGCGGTGCTCGGCTCCGCGACGTGGGCGGCCTATTCCGTTGCGATCGGGCCGCTCATGCGCCGGTACTCACCCTTCAGGCTGAGTGCGGTCTTCCTGCTCGCGGCCGCGGTTGCGCTGCTCGCGGCAGGATCGCGACAACTCGCAGACCAGAGCTTCCATTTCGGCGCGCTCGTGTGGATCGGCTTCGTGTTCGCCGTGATCGGGCCGCTCGTGATCACGAACCTGCTTTGGTTCACCGCGATCGACCGCGTCGGCCCTTCACGGGCGTCGCTCTTCGCCAACCTCCAGCCGTTCCTCGCCGCGCTCATCGCGCTCGTGCTGCTGTCGGAGCCGATCACGGCGGCCCAGATCGGGGGCGGCCTTGGGATCGCATGCGGGATCGTCCTGGCGTCGCGGCGGGGGCCGGTCCCGCTGCCACCTGCCGAGTAAGCTAAGGCCGTGGGGCAGAACGCCGACTTCATGCCCATCGACGGGTGGGATCACCTCGAGGTCTACGTCGGCAACGCCAAACAGGCAGCGTTCTACTACGAAAACGCCTTCGGCTTCACCAAGACCGCGTATGCCGGGCCGGAGACAGGCGTGCGCGATCGTGCTTCCTACCTACTCGAGCAGGGCGAAATCCGCTTCGTGCTGACGAGCGGTCTGCGCGGCGACAGCGAAATCACCCGGTTTGCCTGCGCGCACGGGGACGGAGTCAAGGACACGGCGCTCACCGTCCCGGACGCGGGTGAGGCGTACCGCCAGGCGGTGCAACGCGGTGCTCGCGGCGTGGTCGACCCTCACTGGGTCGAAGACGACTTCGGGCGCGTCGAGTTGGCGACGATCGCGACCTACGGCGAGAACGTCCACACGTTCGTCAACCGCAAGGACTACGCCGGGCCCTTCCTCCCCGGCTTTCAGGAAATCGCGGGGACGAACGGCCGGCCTGCCACCGGTGTCGGCCTGAGGGCGATCGACCATGTCGTCGGCAACGTGGAGCTCGGACGCATGGACTACTGGGTCGAGTTCTACGAGCGCACCATGGGTTTCACGAACATCATTCAGTTCGCCGACGAGCAGATCCACACCGAGTACTCGGCGTTGATGTCCAAGGTTATGGCGGACGGCCAGGGCAAGATCAAGTTCCCGATCAACGAGCCGGCCGAGGGCAAGCGGAAGAGCCAGATCGAGGAGTACCTCGAGTACTTCGGCGGGCCCGGCGTCCAGCACATTGCGCTGCAGTCGGAGGACATCGTTCACACCGTCGAGACGCTGCAAAACCAGGGGATTGTCTTCCTTGCGACGCCCGACGCCTATTACGAGGACGTCGCTGATCGCGTCGGCGAGATCGGCGAGGACTGGGATGACCTGCGGCGGCTGCGGATCCTCGCCGACCGCGATGAGGACGGCTACCTCCTCCAGATCTTCACCAAGACCGCGCAGGATCGCCCCACGCTCTTCTTCGAGGTCATCGAGCGCCACGGCGCGCGCGGTTTCGGCGAGGGGAACTTCAAGGCGCTGTTTGAGGCGATCGAGCGCGAACAGGCGCTCCGCGGCAATCTCTGAGTGACTCCTAGCGCCACCTAGGTTCCGGGCGCAGACCGCAAGGCCGCGGGCCTCGCAGCATCTACTCCACAGTCATTAAATCCAGAAAAGGGTGGAAGCAGATGCGCCGTATCGTGATTCCGTTCGTCCTGCTCGTCGCGGTCCTGACGCTCGCTGCGTCCGGCCTCGCCGATCCGGGCGACAAGGGTAAAGGCAAAGCACAAGGGAAGAACAAGTTCAGCTTCATGCTTACGACGACGGACCGTCGCTGCGACGGGACCGAGCCGTGGGCGACGCTGACGGAGAAGCGGACGTACCAGGTACACGAGAACAAGGACGGCACGTACCGTCTCCGCCGCGTCGACAAGGGAACGTTCACGACCGTCGCGGGTAAGAGCCCGGGCAACTGCGCCGCAAACAAGAGCAAGCACGGCCAGCTCATTCGCACCGGCGTGACGGGTCGCTTCGGCGGCTATCTCGAGGGCACGATCACCGGCGGTACGTTCAACAGCAAGGCGACGTGCGCCGCTGCGTGCTTCACGGGCGACTTCATCAAAGCGTTTTTCGGCACGAGCGCGGTGTTCTCGTGTGACGGGGCGACGAACAGCACCGACTGCAAGTTCAACTACAACTACACGGCGCCGAACCGCGAGGCCAATCGGCCGAGCTTGATCGTCCGCCACTGGCAGGACAAGGGCAAAGGCTCAGGGACGACCCTCGACGAGCAGTTCAAGGGCGACATCGCCAGCTCATAGCTTCGGGGAGATACGCGGAGTCGCGAAGAGCCCGCCTCACCGGCGGGCTCTTCTGTTTCACTAGCCGGGTGGATCCTCAGCGACGGACGGCGCTCGTCTCGGTGGTCGCGGCCATCGTGCTCATCTCGCTCAAGCTCGGCGCGGGCCTCGCCTCGCACAGTCTGGGCCTCATCTCGGAGGCGCTGCACTCGGGCACCGACCTCGTTGCGGCGCTGCTGACGCTCTTTGCGGTCGGTGTCGCGGTTAGACCGGCGGATGTTGCGCATCAGTACGGCCACGGCAAGGCCGAGCATCTCTCCGCCCTTGCCGAGGCGACGATCCTCGTGGCGGCCAGCTGCTTCATCGCGTGGCGGGCGATCACTCACCTCGTGGGCGGGCGCACGGCGACGGTCGAGGCCAGGTGGTACGCGTTCGCGGTGCTGGGGATCGTGATCGCCGTCGACATCAGTCGTACGGCCGTCCTGTGGCGCGCGTCACGCCGCTACCGAAGCGCAGCGCTGGCTTCGAACGCGCTGCACTTCGGCAGCGATCTCGTCGGATCAGTTGCAGTACTCATTGGGCTCGTGCTCGTGCACGAGGGCCACAAGCGCGCGGACTCCGTGGCGGGGCTCTTCGTCGCGGTCCTCGTGCTGCTCGCCGCCGCTCGACTGATGAAGCGGAACGTCGATGTCCTGATGGACCGTGCGCCGGCAGATGCGGAGCAGGCGGCCCGCGCAGCGATCGCCGGGGTCGAGCCGCCGGTGACGCTCAAGCGCCTCCGAATGCGGCAGGCAGGGCCACGGCAGTTCATGGACGTGGTCATCACCGTTCCGCCGGGTGCGGCCGTGGGGCAAGGTCATGCAGCGGCAGACAGCGTGGAGGATGCGCTCAGCGCCGCCTTGCCGGGAAGCGACGTCGTCGTCCACGTCGAGCCGCAGGAAAATGAGGCGGCTATCCGCGACCGCGCACATGCGGCGGCGCTCGGAGTTCCTTCGGTGCGGGAAGTGCACAACGTCACCGTGCTGGACGTGGGCGGTCACACGGAGGTGTCGCTGCACCTGAAGCTGCCCGGCGAGGTGACGCTCGAGGAGGCGCACGAGGTAGCGAACCAGGTCGAGAGCGCGATCGCCGCCGCCGTGCCGGAGGTCGACTCGGTGCAGACGCACATCGAGCCGCTGGGCGAGGCGGTGGAGGGCAAGCAGATGGAGGACGACGAGGCCGAGCGGGACGTCGTGCTTCGCATCGTCCGCGAGGTAACGGGCGAGGAGCCGCGGGAGCTGCGCTTCGTCCGCACGGACGAGGGCCTCCTTGCGTACCTGACGCTTGGGCTGGATCCCTCGAGCCAGCTCGCCGAAGCGCATGCGCGCGCGAGCGAGATCGAGGAGCGAATCCGCCGCGCGCGTCCCGACATCGCCGACGTCATCGTGCACACCGAACCGTGATGCGTGGCGTGCTTCCGGAACGTACCGGTGCCAGGCACGGGTACGAAACTGTTACGAGTGACGCACGCGACGGAGCGCTCCCTGATGCGACGCGGGCTCCTCGGATGCGTACCGGTGCCAGGCACGGGTACGTAAGAGTGGCGCGAGTGTCATGAAACTCTGCATGTTCACTCCGAAGGATCTGCAGCTCGAGCGTGGCTGGCCGGGGATCATCGAGGGCGACACGGTCGTCCAGTTCGCGGCGCAGACACTCCAGGCGTACTTCACCGGTGGCGGCAAGGCGCGTAGACACGCCGAGTATCCGATCGCGGACGTCGACTTTCGCCCGCCTGTGCTTCATCCACCCGCCGTCCGCGACTTCTACGCCTTCGAGCAGCACGTGAAGACCGCCCGCGCTCAGCGTGGCCAGGAGGTGCCGCCCGAGTGGTACGAGATCCCGGTCTTCTACTTCTCCAACCCCGCGGCGATCTACGGGCCGGAGGACGAGATCCCACATCCGCCGGACACGACCGAGCTCGACTACGAGCTCGAGGCCGCGGCGATCATCGGCGCGGACGAACAGATCGCCGGCTTCACGATTATGAACGACTGGTCTGCCCGCGATCTCCAGCGGGCGGAGATGAAGGTGGGGCTCGGCCCTGCGAAGGGCAAGGATTTCGCCACCAGCCTCGGCCCGGTACTGGTGACACCCGACGAGTTCGACGGGACGAGCGGCACGATGATCGCGCGCGTAAATGGCGAGGAGCGGTCGCGGGGCAACCTTGCGGACATGTACCACTCGTGGGACGCGATCGTCACGCATGCCGCGCGGAACACGCACCTGCGTCCCGGAGACGTTCTCGGGTCGGGCACCGTGGGAACCGGGTGCATCCTCGAGCACGGTGACGGCCGCTGGTTGCAGCGCGGCGACGTGGTCGAGCTGGAGGTCGAGGGAATCGGCGTCCTGCGAAACCGCGTAGCTTGATCCGGATGCAGGCCGAGGTCGCAGTCGTCGGGGCAGGGATCATGGGCTCCGCGGCTGCGTACGCGCTCGCACGCCGAGGCCACGACGTCCTGCTCCTCGAGCAGTTCCGAGTCGGCCATGAGCACGGCTCGAGCCATGGCCGGTCGCGGATCGTCCGGCTTGCGTACCCGGAGGTCGAGTTCGTCGAGTTGGCGAAGGAGGCATTCGCCGGCTGGCGGGAGCTCGAGCAGGAGGCGGGGCAGGAGCTACTCGAACTGAAGGGCTTGCTCGAGCTCGTCGAGAGCTCGGGACAGAGCTCGGCGGACGCGCTCGAGGCAGCCGGAGCCGCGTACGAACTGATCGATGCGGACGGAGTGCGGAGCCGCTGGCCGGTCGGCATGCCTGACGGTTGGACTGCGCTCTTCCAGCCGGAAGCGGGCATCGTCCGCGCCGACCTCGCGCACCGAGCCTTCATCGATGGCGCGCTGGCGCGGGGTGCCCGCCTCGAGGAGGAAACGCGCGTCGAGTCTCTCGAGGATCTCAACGCGAAGGTGATTGTGATCACTGCCGGCCCATGGGTCAGGAGCTTCTACCCGGACCTGCCGGTCCGCACGACCCGCGAGACGGTTGCGTACTTCCGCCGGGAAGGCGACTCGTTGCCGGCAGTCGCACAACTGGATCCGGAGACGCGCGGTCACTTGATCTACTCGCTGCACGACCCCCTGCACGGCCTGAAGGCCGGTGTGCATCACGCCGGAGCCACTGTCGGTCCCGACGAGCCGGGCGAGCCCGACCAAGCGGTGGTCGCACGCGTCGCCGAGTGGGTCGCGCGCACCTACCCCGACGCCGACCCGGATCCTGTCGCGGCGGAGACGTGCATGTACACGACCACCCCCGACGAGCAGTTCATCCTCGAGCGCCGCGGCAAGATCGTGATCGGTTCCCCGTGCAGCGGGCACGGCTTCAAGTTCGCCCCCACGATCGGTGCCCGCCTGGCCGCGATGGCCGCCGATATCCTTTAGTCGTGCCGTTCTACCAGCGCCTGGGCGACGTCCCTCGGAAGCGTCACATCCAGTTCCGTGACAACGGAACGCTCCTGACCGAAGAGGTCATGGGCATGGAGGGCTTCGTCGGGATGGAGTCGATCCTCTACCACCTCCAGTCGCCGTGCCGCGTGATGAAGATCGGCGGCTTCGAGGAGATCAAGCGCGACGAGTGGGTTCCGGACGCGCACGCGCACCGTCACTTCAAGACCTACGACATCGACGCAGAAGGCGATGAGATCACCGGTCGCCGCCTGCTGATGTGGAACAACGACGTCGAGATCTCGCTTGCGCGTCCGAAGGAGCACATGGACTACTTCTTCCGCAACGGCGAGGGCGACGAGGTCGTATTCGTGCACGAGGGAACCGGCACGCTGGAGACGGTCTTCGGCAACGTGCCGTACAAGGAGGGCGACTACATCGTCATCCCGCGCGGCACGACATATCGCTTCAACCCGGAGGGCCAGCAGCGCTACCTCGTCTTCGAGACGCCCGGCCTGATCGAGATCCCGAAGCGTTACCGCAACCAATACGGCCAGATGCTCGAGGGCGCGCCGTACTACCACCGCGACATCCACCCGCCCGCAGAGCTGAACACGCATCGCGACAAGGGCGAGTTCCCGGTCAAGGTGCGCGTGCGCGGCGGCTACCAGACGTACGTCCTCGACTACCACCCGTTCGACGTCGTGGGGTGGGACGGTTTCCTATTTCCTTGGACCTTCTCCATCCATGATTTCGAGCCGATCACAGGCCGGATCCATCAGCCTCCGCCGTCACACCAGACGTTCCAGGGCCGGAACTTCGTGATCTGCTCATTCTGTCCGCGCAAACTGGACTTCGATCCGCTGGCGGTGCCGATCCCGTACCACCACTCGAACCTGCAGTCGGAGGAGATGATCTATTACGTCTCCGGCAAGTTCGGCTCCCGGCGTGGTGTCGATGTCGGTTCGATCACGCTGCATCCCTCCGGCCTGCCGCACGGCCCGCAGCCGGGGCTGGCGGAGAAGTCGATCGGGACGCACGAGACTCACGAGTTGGCCGTGATGTGCGACACGTTCCACCCGTTAAAGCTGACGAAGTTCGCCAAGGATCTGGACGACGGCAAGTACGCCTACTCGTGGTACGAGAACGCCCAGGACGGCGCGGATGAAGCTGCGGTCGACGGCGACGCCAGCGGCGCAGGGCTCACTTCGCACTTCTAAGGGATCGCTAGCGGGGGAAGCGCCTGGGAGGAGTCACGCAGCCGGCAAGAAGCCGGGTCTACCGCGTGGTATTCAAGAAGACCTCTAGCGAGCGGTTTCCGTTGCCGGCCACGACCAGGTCGGGTTTCGTGTCGCCGTTAAGGTCTACGGGCACGACGCCTTCCTGGACCGCGCCCACGGGGTACGTCCTGACACTTCCGAAGCGCCCGTTGCCCTGTCCGAGCCGAATCCGCAGTACGGGCGAGCTCACGTCGGAGGAGATGAGCTCGGGCTTCTGGTCCCCGTTGAGATCGGCGACCGCGAGCCAGTGCGTTTTACCGGCGTCATACGCGACGGCCTTCGCGAACGCGCCGTGCCCGCGTCCGAGCAGCACGGAGATGCTGCGAGCGCCGTCGTTCCCGGTCACGAGATCGAGCCTCCCGTCTCCGTCGAGGTCGGTCGTGGTAATGAACGCCGAATTGGTGGCGCCAGAGGAATAGGAAATCGCCTTGCGGAAGCTTCCGTTTCCGATCCCGAGTAGCACCGAGACGGTGCCGTCGAAGTTCGCGGTCGCGAGGTCGAGTTTGCGATCGCCGCTGAAGTCGCGCAGGACGACCCAGACTGCCTGGCTCAACGCGAGCTCGATGGGTTTGCGGAACGTGCCGTCACCATGTCCGATCAGGACGGAGACGCCGCTGCCGTAGTTGCCCGTGACGAGGTCCGGCTTGCGGTCGCCGTTCAGATCGGCCGCGGCAACTGACCAGGTGTCGCCGACTGTTTTGTGGTCGAGCTTCGTTCTGAAGCGCCCTCGACCGCGTCCGAGCAGCACTGAGATGCCGTGAGTGTGATTGGCCGTGACGAGATCCGGCTTTCGGTCGCTGTTCAGATCGGTGATCACGACGTCTTCCGGCGTGCCGGCCGTCCGGTAGTCCGTCCTGCTGCCGAAGCGGCCGCCCCCCTCGCCGAACAGGACCGAGACGCTGTTCGAGCCGTAGTTCGCCGTGACGACGTCGACCTTGCCGTCACCGTTCAGATCGGCAAGGGCAATGCCCGAAGGCTCTCGCCCAACCGCGTATTTGAGCGGATGGCCGAAGTTGGGCCAGCTCGGCACCAGGACAGCGAAGGCCAGTAGTCGGAATGTCAGGGCAGCCATGCGGGAGTGCCGTCCAGACCGTGGCTGAGCCGCCGAATTTCGCCGCCATCCGCGTTCAAGGTGTAAAGGCCACGCCTGGATCGGGGCGTGAAGGCGATTCTCCTTCCGTCAGGCGACCAGGCGACGCTGGAGTCCTCGATGACGCGCACATGGAGCGATCGCAAGCCGCTGCCGTTCGAGTTGATCAGCCAGAGGCGGGCGCGCTTCCCTCCGCGAATGAAGGCAATCCTGCGTCCGTCAGGCGACCAGGCGGGGGACCCAGCGTCATTGACGAGGCGATGGAGGTCCGATCCGTCGCGGTTGATGACGAACAGCCCGACGTTCGTCGAAAAGGCAAGTCTCGTCCCGTCAGGCGCCCAGGTGGGTCCGTACCCGAAGTTTTTCGTCAACCGTCGAAGGAGGGTGCCGTCAGCGTGCATGAGCCAGATCCCGTTGCCGGAGAAGGCCGCGATTGCCCGCCCGTCAGGTGACCAGGAAGCAAACGCACCGATCCGCAAGCGCTGCAGGCCGCTCCCGTCAGCGTTGATTGCGTAAATGAACACATCTGCGCCCGGGACGAGGCGCGTGAACGTCAGCGTGCGTCCGTCGGGAGACCAGCTTGGCATGAAATCGAAGGCGTGGTTACGCCTCGTTCCGCGTGGCTCGTGGAAGCCGGTCAACCGTCGAAGGTGACTGCCGTCCCCCCTCATGATGTAGATGTCGCCGCTCCTGCTGAACGCGATCGTTCCCGGTTTGGCCGGCGCGGCGCGCACCGCGAGATATGTGGCGGTCGCTATGCCTGCCATTACGAGAAGCAGCGCCATCACGATCAGCGCGAGCCGCACAGTGCGGGGCATGCTCACCAGGAACGACGAAGGACGCTGACGGCGTCGCCTCGGTGCGCCTGCGTGCCTGAGTACCCATTCCCAGTCCTGCGTCACAGTCGGAACCGGGTAGATGCGCGTGAACGAATCCTGGATCAGCGGGTCGACATCGATCATGGCCGCACCTCCTGGAACAAAGGTCGAAGTGCCCGATGGGCTGCGGCGAGCGTTGCCGAGACCGTCCCGACCTCGACATCGAGGGCCGTGGCGATCGACCGGTAATCGAGATCGGCGAAGTAGCGCAGAAAGACGGCAAGTCGCTGGCGCTCCGGCAGCGCGGCGACCCAAGCTCGCACCATCGCATCTCGCTGGGGAACGCCGTTGCTGGAGGCGGCGTTCAACTCGGGATCCCACTCCGGCTCCACCCTGCGGTGACGGCGAAGAGCGAGCGCCTCATTGACGACAATGCGCCAGACCCACGCCTCGAGCGGTGCCTCGTGCCTGAAGCCCTCGCGTTCCCGAACCGCTTGCACGAAGGCGTCCTGTACCGCATCCCTGCCCGTCGCCTCGTCGCCGGTGATCGCCGTCGCCGCTCGGACGAAGCACGGCAAGTTCGCCCTATACAGCGCTTCCAGAGCCTCGACATCCACGCCCGCTTTTCCCATCTCTGCCTTCCGATGCATCGAGGCGGCCGTTTTGTTTATTCGCGACCGCGGCGGCGCTGAAAGAGCGTCCCGGTTCAGACGTGCCGCTGCTTCATCCGCCTGGCGGATCATTGCGCTAGTGACGCAGCGGCGTCCACCAACGGGCGGCTCGAAGGCCACTTCGCGAGACGGCGGCGTCGCCCTGGCGTGACCGGAACGTGACCACCTCCCGTCGTACCACGTGGGGTGGGACGGTTGCCTATTTCCTTGGACCTTCTCGATCCATGACTTCGAGCCGATCACGGGGCGCATCCACCAGCCGCCGCCTAGCCACCAGACCTTCCAGGGGCAGAACTTCGTGATCTGCTCGTTCTGTCCGCGCAAACTCGACTTCGATCCGCTCGCGGTGCCGATCCCGTACCACCACTCGAACCTGCAGTCGGAGGAGATGATCTATTACGTCTCGGGTAAGTTCGGCTCGCGCAGGGGCGTGGACGTCGGCTCGATTGCCCTGCACCCGTCCGGGCTGCCGCACGGCCCCCAGCCGGGTCTGGCAGAGAAGAGCATCGGGACGCACGAGACGCACGAGCTCGCGGTGATGTGCGACACGTTCCACCCGCTGAAGCTCACGAAGTTCGCGAAAGAGCTCGACGACGGGAAGTACGCCTACTCCTGGTACGAGAACGCCCAGGACGGCGCGGAGGAAGCTGCGGTCGACGGCGACGCCAGTGGCGCAGGTCTCACCTTTCACCTCTAGCGAAGAGCTGGCAGTATGGGGCTCGCGTAACCGAGACTCCACGCCAAAGTGCTTCAAATCGCGAGTTGCGCGATTCGCCCAGGTGCCCCGTGAGTGCTTAGACGCTCCAGGCCAGTTGCGACGAAACGCCGCCAGCCGGTTTGCTGGCGGCGTTAGTCGGCGATGCTTCCCGTTGGTTCGCGGATCTAGCCGAGGG
>JALYST010000176.1 GCA_030854665.1 Actinomycetota bacterium | reverse complement strand
CCTTTTACGGCCAGGCGGCAAGCGAGGCGACGGGGGGCCCGCTCATGTCCACATGACCTAGACCGTCAGGCGCGGCGCCACTATCTCCGTGCCCTCCCGGTTCGCACAATGCTCGGTTCGGCCCACTGAACTTGGCAGTGCGCAAGGTGTGTGCGTGAGGACGCGGTGGGTGAGAAGGTTTTTCGAGCTGCCGTTGAGGCGATTCACCCGGTGAGCAGGTGCATCAGCCCGAGCGGCTCGTACATCTGCGCCCGGTCGTAGTAGTCGCGGTAGCGGACGATCTTCCCGTCCTCGATCTCGGCGACAGCGCAGCCTCGGCGTTCGAATCTGCGGCCGGTCGGCGGCTCGCCGCGGAGCGGACCGGTCTGCGTGCCCTGCGCGTGCCACTCAACGACGATCCACGGGCCGGTTGCGATCACGTTCGTCATCTCGACGAACCCGTCGGGGAACGCGGCGGCCCATGCGCGTAAGCCGTCTGCGACCTCCGCGCCGGTGCGCATCACGGAGCCCGCCGCAATCGACTCGTACTCGCACGATTCGGCAAACGCCGCTGCGGCCCGGTCGAAGGCGCGCTCGTTGAACGCGTCGTACAGCTCGCGGACGATTGCCTCAGGCTTCATGGGCGGACGAACTACTGAGCCGGTCGCGCAGCCAGTCGACCTCGAAGGCGTCGTCGGGGTCGAGCACGATCCCGACGCCGTCCAACGTTGATTGCACGCGCCGGAGCAGCTCGGCCGCGCGCTCGCGATCGCCGCGCGCGAAGGCGAGGGCGGCGTGGTTGAGGTGCGTCATGGCCGCCTCGTACGGGTCGTCCTGGTTGCGGACGTCGGCGAGCTCGGCGAAGCAGCGGTCGGCGGCGTCAACGTTGCCACGGTGCAGCTCGACGTGGCCGATGTTGTGCAGCTCCATTCCAACCGTCCGGCTATTGCCGAGGCGCCGGTTCAGCTCCAGGCTCTCGGTATAGAGCTCGATGGCCTCGTCGTGGTCGCCGGCGAGCCGCGTCCCGGCGGCGAGCATGTGCAGCGGCGCGGCTCCGGCCTCTTCATCCAAGTCGCGCGTGAGCTCGCGCGCCTCGGCTGCGAGCGAGCGAACGCGCGCGTAGTCGCCGTCGCGGAAGGCGACACGGCTGAGCCCTACGAGCGCGAGCGCCTCCGCCTCTCGGTCGCCCACCGCGCCCGCCGCCTCGAGCGCCGCCTCGTTCCTCTCCTGCGACTCGGTCTGCGCGCCCGCGCGGAAGGCGAGCAACCCGTCTCCGTAGAGCGCGAGCGCCCGCGCGCGGGAGGGCCTGCCCTCGCCGAGGTCCAGCGCGGCTGCAAGCAGCTGCCGCCCCTCGGCAACGTCGCCCGAGAGGAGCCAGAGCCGCCACACGTTCGCCGCCAGTTCGGCCGCCGCCTCTTCCTCCCCGTTCTCGGCGAGGAAGCGCGCGGCTTCCCCAAGCTCCTCGCGCTCCGGCGCGAGACGCTCGACCCATTTCGCCGCGTCCGGCCCCACGAGCTTCGCCTCGCGCGCAATCGCCAGCAGGCGCTCAGCCTCTCCTCGCGTCATCGCTCGCCTCCTTCGTCGACCCTTCGCCAGCCGTGCGAGTTCTGCGCTGCGTCCAGCGCGGGCTTGCTTCGGTCGTTCATCTCACGGCTGCTCTTCTCGGCTTCCTCGTCAGGAGGCTCTGACGCTCACTCTAATTCGAGTTCTTACGAGTGTGGTCGCCCAACCGTACATGGGGCTGCGCGCACCGCTACACGCTCTGCTATGTGCGGGCGCTATACGATCCCGAACGGCTGAGCTACGACCACCGGATGGTTTGCGCACCGACAAGTTCCGCCCATCGACTGAAGCCCATGCCCGCGCGGCTTCGCTCTTTCTTGGCCCCCTGCGACAATGGCGGTCAGAAGCGGATCATGAGCGACCTCGACCCTTTCTTCGCGCACTACGCGGAGCACTACATGGCTTCGGACGTCGACGCGGTCAGCGCGATGTACGAGGCGCCGATGCTCGCCCTGCGCGAAGGGCGGGCGATTCACCTCGCCGACAGGAAGGCGGTGCGCGAGCACCTGACCGAGCTCATGGCCGCCTACGCGGGGTCGGGAGCAGCTCGGGCCGACATCGCCGCGCTCGACGTCGTCCCGCTGGGCAAGTCGAGCGTGTTCGCCACCGTGCACTGGCACGTGCGCGATGCCAGCGGCGGCCTCCTGAAGGACTTCCACACCACGTACCACCTCCTCCGCGTGGACGGAGACTGGCGAATCCTGTCGTACACGAACCACGACAGCTAAAAGGCAATCGAGGTCGATCGCTCAGAGCCTCGATTCGCTGGGGCGCGAGCTAAAGCGTGTTCGCGGAGGGGCCGCTCAGCCGATCCTCAAAGCCGCGGCCGTCAGCGACGGCTCGTTAGAGCTTTCGCGAAGTACCGGAGAAGCGGGGCGGCAGCGCACCGGCGAGGCGGTGCGGGAAGCGATGAGGTCGTCCGCAGCTGGCGCGAACGAGTCGACCGCCCCAGCCTGAGCAGGTTCTTCGAAAGCATTGATTCTTTCGTTGCAAGGGAGTCATACGTCGAATGCGGGGTGCAAAGCCCGATCGTGTGCGTGCCTACGGCGTCCTCGGGCGGGTTAGCGCCGGATTAGTGGCATCGAACAGAGTTAGCGCCGGATTACCACTGTCGAACAGAGGAGGTCACAGAATGGGAGCTTCGCGGAGTTCGCGTTGGCGGCGCTTGCTCGGAATCGGCGCGGCAGTCGCGATGATGTCACTCGGCACGTCGCAGGCCAACGCCTCCTCGGCAACATGGGTCATCACTGGCAACACAACCCTCACAGCTGACTACAACGGGCAGATTCTCGTCGTTGGCCAAGGGGTGACCCTGAATTGCGCTGGCCACACCGTGCGCGGTGACGGCACTGGCGTTGGCATTAATGTTGTGTCCGATGGCGTTTCCGTGAGCAATTGCCAGGTGCTGGGGTTTGATACCGGCATCCTCACCAGTGCTCGCGCGACCCAGATCCGCGGCAACGACGTAAATCACAATGGTCAAGGAGTCAGACTGGCTGGCGCCAGCGGCGGCACTGTTTCCGGGAACAGTGCTAATAGCAACCGCTTCTGGGGAATCATCCTCGCTCAAGGTGCAAGCGGGAATACGATCCATGGCAATTCAGCTAACAACAACGGTCTGATCGGCGTTGCGCTCAACGCCTCAAACGGCAACCTCGTCGCCGGCAACTCCGCGAATCAGAATGGCGGAACCGGATTCGATTCCCTCCAATCGTCTGGAAATCAGCTTTTGAACAACGTTGCAATGAACAACGGAAACATCGGTTTTGCCTTCTCGCTTGCGTCGGGCAACACAGTCAGTGGGAACATCGCCAACAACAACGGAACTCCAG
>JALYST010000272.1 GCA_030854665.1 Actinomycetota bacterium | reverse complement strand
AGAGCAGCTCTTCTACCTGATGTCGCGCGGGCTCTCCGAGCCGGAGGCGTCGGCATTGATCGTGTCCGGCTTCGTCGAGCCGATCACGAAGGAGCTGCCGCTCGAGTACGCGGTCGAGATGAACCGGTTGATCCAGCTGCAGATGGAGGGGTCTGTAGGTTGACCAGGCGCCGACTCGACGGCGCCGCATAGAGGTCGATCGGGCTCCGCCCGAGCGACCGTATGAACCAACGGACGAGTAACCCCAACTTGACCAAACCGCAGACGAATTCCGGGGTCGGTGTCGAGCGCACGGATTTCGTGCCGCTGGCTACGCGAGACAAGGAACGAGCGCTCAAGTTCTACGGCGAGACGCTCGGTCTGAAGCGGAACGAGCTGGCGCACCAGGACTGGCCGGAGTTCGAGACGGGCAACGTCACGCTGGCGATCATGGTTCCCGAACAGGCCGGGATGGAGTTCCACGTCAACAAGAATCCGATCGCATTTCGCGTCGCCGACGTCGCCGAGGCGCGCCGCTCACTCGAGGAGGCGGGCGTCGAGTTTCGCGGTGAGACGCTCGACACAGGGGTCTGCCACATGGCGTTCTTCTCCGATCCCGACGGCAACGCGCTGATGCTGCATCGCCGCTACGCCCCCTACTCCGACGGTTCGAAGCCCTGATGCGCACCGAGGCACTCGAGTCCTACCGCGCACTGCCTCTTCCCGACACGACGGAAGAGCACTGGCGCTTCACCGACCTCAAAGACTTCGATCCCGACTCCTTCGGACACGACCCGGTGTCCGACACCGAGACGAGTCCCGCCGAGACGATGCTCGACTTGGACGTGGCCGGACTGGCCACGATTACCGAGGCCGGGATCCAAATCGAGCGCGCGCCGGAAGGCATCACGTTCACGCCGCTCACCGAGGAGCACGAAAGGCTCTACTCGCTCGTCGGCTGGGAGGAGAAATTCGCCGCGCACAACGCGGCCGTCTGGGAGCACGGTTTGCTCGTCGTCGTCCCGAAGGGCGTCGAGCTCGACAAGCCGCTCTACGTCCGCGTCACGAACTCGAGCGACGGCGGCTCCCTCTTCTGGCGCCTGCTCGTCGTCGCCGAGGAAGGCGCTCGCTTCACGCTCGTCGAGGAGGTCACCTCGACCGCTCCCGATCTGCATTCGTACACCAACACGGCGCAGGAATTCTTCCTCGAGCAGGGCTCGAAGTTCGAGTTCGTCTCGATCCAGAACCTCTCGCAGGAGACATGGCATTTCGCCACGCACCATGCGCGCGTCGGACGCGATGCAGAGCTCGACTGGGTCGCGGGCGGCTTCGGCTCGAAGAAGGGCAAGGTCCGGATCCAGAACGACCTCGCCGGCGAAGGCGCGACGTCGCGGGTGACCGGGGCGTACTTCACCGACGGGGCTCAGCATCTCGACTACGACACGTTCCAGGAGCACATCGCGCCGAACACGACCTCCGACTTCGCCTTCAAGGGAGCGCTGCGCGACACGTCCACCGCTGTGTGGCGGGGAATGATCCGAGTCGAGAAGGACGCGCAGAAGACGAACGCGTACCAGGAGAACCGCAACCTCATGCTCTCGCCGACGACGCACGCAGTCCCGATTCCGGGGCTCGAGATTCTCGCGAACGACGTGCGCTGTACCCACGGCGCGACCGTGAGCCGGGTCGACCGCGAGGAGCTCTTCTACGCGATGGCCCGCGGCCTCTCACGGGGAGAAGCCGAGCGATTGATCGTGCGTGGCTTCTTCCAGGACATCCTCGACCGCATCGAATTCGAGGCCGTTCGCGAGTCGCTCGCCGCCGCCCTCGAGGCTCGCATCCCCCAGGGGTAGCCTTCGCGGGCCGCGATCGAGGCCCGGATTCTGCGGTCCGCCCAATAAGACTCCATTAGTTTTCTTTCCTCCCGCCGGAGGAAAGCGCATACTCCGACCGTGAATCGGGCCCCGCTCTGCGCGGTGGCAGCCCTGCTCGCGACGACGCTGCTCGTCCAGTCGGCCGGCGCCGTGGTGAAGGGCGAAGAACGCGTGCTGGTAGTGCTGGCCACAGCTGGCCCAAAGCCCTACGCCGTCGCCGACGTCCAGCAGACGGTGCGGCAGGCGAACGCCTTCATCACAGCCGCCTCATTCGGGCAGACCCGGCTCCGAGTGGACGTGACACCGTGGCTCTCGGCGTTCAACGGCAACCCCGGTTGTGGCGGCACGACGAACCGGAGCCTCGCAGCGGTCGTCGCCCCGGCCAGGATCGCGGCCGATCGCGCGGGCTACGACGCGTCGCGCTACGACGACG
>JALYST010000162.1 GCA_030854665.1 Actinomycetota bacterium | reverse complement strand
GAGCCTCGATCACCTCCGGATGCTCGCGAACACCGTCACTCATGGTGAAGCCGGGCGCCACGCAGTTGACGAGGACGTCGTCGCGTCCAAGCTCCTTCGCGAGCGCACGCGTCAGCGCGACGATCGCTCCTTTGCTGGTCACGTAGTGCAGGAGAAACGGAACGCCGCGGAACGGAGTGCCGGACGAGATGTTCACGATCCGACCCCCGCCCTGCTCGCGCATGCGCGGCACGACGGCACGCGTCGTCAGGAACATGCTCAAAACGTTGACGTCCATGACCTGTCGCCACTCCTCGACCGGGATCTCCGTGAACGGGCGCATCTCAAGCGACGCGTACAGGCCGGCGTTGTTCACGAGAATGTCGATGCGACCGCACCGCTCGACCACCTGCTGGGCCATCCGCTCGACCTGAGCTTCGTCGGCAACGTCGACAGTGAGCCCGATCCCCCCCTTGAACTCCTGGGCCGCCTCCTCGGCACGGTTCAGGTCGGCGACCACTGTTCGCGCGCCCTCAGCGGCGAGGCCCTTGGCGATCGCATTGCCGATTCCCTGCGCGGCGCCAGTGACGACCGCGACCTTCCCTTCCAGCGATCCGCTCATCGGATGGGCGAGAAGGACGTCGGGACGAGAATCCGGTTCTGCTGCGTGTGGATGAGCGGCTGGATCCGCGCGAGGAAGTCGCGCCACCGCTCGTCAGCCTGCAGCCTCGCGCGCCGTTCCTCGCGCTCGGCGAAGTTGTCGTATCCCCACAGGCTGGTGTATGTCGACAGCGCGCCGATGTCCGTCGTGAAGACGCCGATCAGGCCGCCGAGGAACTCCTGCTGGAGCGCAATTCCCTCCTCCTCGTAGAGCCGAACGAGCTCGACGAGCTTGCCCGTGAACACGTGGTAATCACGCTGCTCGACGATCACCGGTCGACACCGCCGATCGCGAGGTACTTCAGCTCCAGCCACTCTTCGATGCCGTACTTCGAGCCCTCGCGACCGATGCCGGATTCCTTCATCCCGCCGAAGGGAGCGACCTCCGTCGAGATGAAACCGGTGTTGATGCCGACGACGCCGTACTCGAGCGCTTCCGAGACAAGCCAGATGCGTCCGATGTCGCGGCTGTAGAAGTACGCCGCGAGTCCATAGGGAGTTGAATTCGCCACCTCGATCGCGTCCTGCTCCGTAGCGAAACGTCCGACTCCGGCGACGGGCCCGAACGTCTCCTCCGAGGTCATCGCCATCGACGCCGTGACACCCGAGAGCACCGTCGGCTGGAAGAACGTGTGGCCGCGCTCGTGCCGGTCGCCGCCGGTCACGAGCTCGGCGCCGCCGTCCAGCGCGTCTGCGACGTGGCGCTCGACTTTCGCGAGGGCTTGGTCGTCGATCAGCGGGCCGACGCTGACATCCGGCTCTGTGCCTGCGCCGACCTTGAGCTTGGTGACCGCTTCGGTCAGGCGGCGGAGAAACTCGTCGTGCACCGAGTCCTGCACGAGGATGCGGTTCGCGGAGATGCACGTCTGTCCGGAGTTGCGGTACTTGCAGAGCACCGCGCCCGCGACGGCCTCGTCGAGATCGGCGTCCTCGAAGACAATGAACGGAGCGTTGCCGCCGAGCTCGAGCGACACTTTCTTCACCTGGCGCGCGCACTGCTCCATCAAGAGCTTTCCGACCTCGGTCGAGCCGGTGAAGCCGAGCTTGCGAACGATCGGATTCGACGTCAGCTCGGCGCCGATCACGGGCGCGTCGTCAGCGTCGCCCGTGACGACGTTGAACACGCCGCCAGGCAAGCCGGCTTCCTCGGCCAGCTTCGCGACCGCGAGCGCCGACAGCGGCGTCTGCTCGGCGGGCTTGAGCACCATCGTGCAACCGGCAGCGATCGCCGGTGCCGCCTTGCGCGTGATCATCGCGGAGGGGAAGTTCCACGGCGTGATCCCGGCCGTGACCCCGACCGGCTCCTTGGTCACGACGACGCGGCGGTCCTGCATGGACGTAGGAATCGTGTCCCCGTACACACGCTTGGCTTCCTCGCCGAACCACTCGAGGAAAGAGGCGGCGTATTCGATCTCCAGACGCGACTCGGCCAGCGGCTTGCCCTGCTCCGTGGTCAACAGCAGCGCCAGGTCGTCACGGTGTTCGAGCATCAGATCGGCCCAGCGGCGCAGGATCCGCGCACGCTCCTTCGCGAGGGTCGCGCGCCAGGGTGGATACGCATCCTGTGCGGCCTCGATCGCCCGTCGCGTCTCGTCTGTGCCCATGCGAGGGACCTGCGCCAGTTCTTCGCCCGTCGCTGGGTTGATGACCGGGAAGGTCGCACCCGAGTCGCCCTCGACCCACTCTCCCCGGATGAAGCCGCGGTCGAGCAAGAGGGTGCGCTCTCTCACGATCTGCGCCATTCCGGCGCGATTCTACGCAGCTGATCGCGCGATCACGCCGCGCTCCTCGAGCGAAGCGAGCCGCTCGTCATCGACGCCGAGCTCTCCGAGCACCTCGGCTGTGTGCTGTCCGAGCAGCGGCGGTGGCGTCCATGCTCCGACCTTGGCGCTCTTGAGCTCGAAGGGAGGCCCGACCAGTTCGACGGTGCCGCCCGTCGGGTGATCCACACGTCGAGTCCTGGCTTCCCCGGTGCGCAGTGCCTCGCCGACACCCCGAATCTTCCCCGCGGGCACGCCGGCCGCGAGCAGAAGGCCCTGCCAGTCCTCGGCAGAGCGGCCCACGAACACAGCTTCGAGCTCCGCGATCAGCGGCTCCCTGTTCAGAACGCGCGCTTCGTTGGTGACGTAACGCTCGTCCACGGCGAGATCGGGGCGCTCGATCGCTGTGCAAAGTCTCGCGTAGAGGCCGTCATTGGCCGCAGCGACTGCGATCCAGCCGTCGGCGGCACGGAAAGGCTGGTACGGGACGATGCTCGGGTGCGCGTTGCCGTAGCGCCGTGGCTCTTCTCCCAGGAGCAGCGCGTTCGCCGCGACGTTGACGAGTGCGGCGAAGGCGGTGTCGAGCAGCGAGACCTCCACAAAGTCACCTTCCCCGGTG
>JALYST010000195.1 GCA_030854665.1 Actinomycetota bacterium | reverse complement strand
AGCGCTACGAGGGGATGTTCGCGCCCGCTCGGCAAATCGCGATGAAGGATTCGAGTTCGAGCGACGCTCCACCGACGAGCGCCCCGTCGACGTCCGGCTGACTCAGGAGAATCGCCGCGTTGTCCGGCTTGACCGAGCCGCCGTAGAGCACAGGGACGTCCAGCTCCGACTTGATGAACGCGTGCGCCTGCTGGGCGATCTCTGGAGTAGCGGTCTTTCCCGTTCCGATCGCCCACACGGGCTCGTACGCCAGGACGAGGTTGTCATCGGCCTCGAACGCGGAGACCTGCCGTTGCAGGATGCTTTCGGTCTCGCCGCGCTCGCGCTCCTCTTCTGTCTCGCCGACGCAACCGATGACGAACATCCCGGCGGCAAGCGCACCCCGTGCTCTCATTCCCACGTTCTCATCGGTTTCGCCGAAGTGCTGGCGGCGTTCCGAATGCCCGACGATCGCGCCGTACACGCCGAGCTCGAGGAGCATTGCGGCCGAGATCTCTCCCGTGTAGGCGCCCTCCTCCTCCCAGTGCACGTTCTGGGCCGCCACCGCGATCTCGGTGCCGGCGAGCAATTGCACGGCGACCGCGAGCGACACGAACGGCGGGCAGACGACGACGTCGACACCTTCGAGTTCCTCCTCGCGCAGCCCCAGGCAGAACTCCGCCGCTTCGGCCGTTCCCTTGTACATCTTCCAGTTGCCTGCGATCAGCTTCATGCGAACTCCGTGGGTCCCGCCCAGACCGATGGCCAAGTCCTCACCTGGGGATCGATCGCCGGTCTTTGCGGATCGACGAGGCGGTAGTAGAGCACGCTGAGAGCATGAGCCTGGAACGGGACCGCCAGAGCGCTCACCACGATCCACCTGGCCCAGCTCCAAATCCAGAAGTCGGCGGCAGCCGCGGCGACGCCTGGCAAAACACCGGTGAGCGAATAGCTGATCACGACGACCCAGAATGCGAACCACGTTCGATCTCGAGGCCGTTGTCGATCTCGCCGCGAACGATCTCGCGCGAGCGGTCCTTGGCGGAGAACGCCATCTTCCCCTCGAGCATGATTGCCGGGGCCATCAGTGACCAGCGCGCAGCTACGAGCAATCCGGGAACGATCAGCAGGATGAATCCGATAATGACTCCGAGTGAATAGATCAGCGATGCTCCAACGAGGGACAGGAGCCGGCTGTTCGCGTCGCCGAGCAGAGCCAGCGCGCCCTCGAGGCGTGTTCCCTCGTGCACGCTCTGCACGATCTTCACGAGCGCGCCCTGGACCAGGAGCGGGCCGGCGAACGAAAGGATGAACGCGAGCACGCCCGCTGAGAGCTGAGCGCCGTCACCGTTGATTCCGCCGGAGGCAATTTCGACGCCCCCGATCACCGCGTAGACGCCGAGCGCAATCGGGAACGAGCGCCGGAAGAGCAGCTGATAGACGTCACCCGCGTCGGAGAGAACCGCACTGACGGTCAGGGGGGGCATCAGGCAGCGGCAGGAATCACCACGACGCCTGGGAGTTCCTTCCCCTCGAGGAGCTCGAGGGCCGCGCCGCCGCCGGTCGAGAGCCACGACACCTTGTCGGCGAGGCCGAGCTCGCTTAGGGCGCGCGCCGAATCAGCACCGCCTACGACCGAGAAGCCGTCGGACAACGCCACCGCTTCGGCGACGGCCTTCGTGCCCTCGCTGAAGCGCGGCCACTCGAAGACGCCCATCGGCCCGTTCCAGAAGATGGTGCGTGCCCGCAAGATCTGCCGCGCGAACAGTTCGCGGCTTTCGGGCCCGATGTCGAGCCCCAGCCACCCCTTCGGGAGAGCGTCGTAGGGCACCACCTTCGCCTCGGCATCCGCCGCGAACTCGCGTGCGGCGACGACGTCGACCGGAAGGACGACGCCGAACGGCAGTGGATTGTCGGTTCTGATCTGCTCCGCCATCTTTCCGCCGACGAGAAGCACGTCGGCCTTCCCGCCGAGATTCTTCAGCACCCCGAGCTTGTCCTCCACCTTCGCGCCGCCCGAGATCAGGACGAAGGGCCGCTCGATGTCGCCGAGGAGCTTGCCGAGCTCAGTCAGCTCACGTTCGAGCAGGAGACCGGCGTAGGCGGGAAGCAGCTGCGCGACGCCGACCGTGGACGCGTGCGCCCGGTGCACCGATCCGAACGCGTCCTGGACGAAGAGGTCGTTGTCGTCGGCGAGCTCCTGCGCGAACCCGGGGTCGATCTTCATCTCGCCCGGGTTGAAGCGCGTGTTCTCGAGCACGTGCAGACGATCGTCAGGCAGGAGCTCTTGCAGGCGTTCCGCTACCGGTCGGAGCGAGAACGCCGGGTCTTCGCCCTTGGGGCGGCCGAGATGCGAGCAAACCGTCACTTCGCTCGCCTCGCGTTCGAGCAGTAGTTGCAGCGTCGGCAGCGAGGCCCTGATTCGTGTCTCGTCCGCGATGCGGTCGCCGTCGAACGGGACGTTCAGGTCGGAGCGGACGAGCACGCGCTTGCCGCCGATGTCGGCATCACGGACCGACCGCGGCCGGTGCACCTACGTGGAGACTGTCGCCGGGATATCGGCCGCGATCTTCGCCACGACGTCGACGAGCCGGCAGCTGTACCCCCACTCGTTGTCGTACCAGCCGAAGACCTTGGCCATGGTTCCGTTCGCCATTGTCAGATCGCTGTCCACGATGCAGGAGTACGGCGAGTGCACGATGTCTGTCGAGACGAGCGGGTCGTCGGCGTAGCGAAGGATGCCTTCGAGCGGGCCGGCCTCGGCGGCCGCGCGGTAAGCCGAGTTCACCTCGTCGACCGTCACCTCGCGTCCAAGCCGCACGACCAGATCGGTGATGGAGCCGGTCGGAACCGGCGCTCGCACGGAGATCCCGTCGACCTTACCTTTCAACTCTGGCAGCACCAGTCCAATCGCACGAGCCGCACCCGTTGACGTCGGAATGAGGTTGATCGCTGCCGCACGCGCCCGGCGCAGGTCCTTGTGCGGGAGGTCGAGGATCTGCTGGTCGTTCGTGTAGGCGTGAATCGTCGTCATGAATCCCTGCTCGACCGTGAACGTGTCGTGGAGGACCTTCGCCAGCGGTGCGACGCAGTTCGTGGTGCACGACGCGTTCGAGATGATGTGGTGTTGCTCGGGGTCGTAGGTCTCGTCGTTGACGCCGAGCACAATCGTGACGTCGGGATCGGTTGCGGGAGCCGAAATGACGACCTTCTTCGCCCCGGCGTCGAGATGCTTCTGAGCGCCTTCGCGGTCGGTGAAGAAGCCGGTGGACTCGATCACAAGGTCGACCTCGAGGTCTCCCCACGGCAGCGCGGCTGGGTCGCGCTCGGAGAGGACCTTCAACTCCGACTTGCCCGCCTTGATGACGCCGTCGCCGACCTCGACGTCCTCGCCCAGCTGTCCGAGCACGGAGTCGTACTTCAAGAGGTGCGCCATCGTCTTGGCGTCCCCGAGATCGTTGATCGCCACGATCTCGAAGTCGCCCACGCGTTCCAGATGCGCCCGGAAGAAGTTCCTACCGATGCGTCCGAATCCGTTGATCCCCACGCGTGTCTTGTTTGCCATGAGCGGAGTCTAAATGAGCCGCTGCCGATGCCGGCTGCACCGGCGTCGGCTGGAAACCGCTTGCCCTTCAGGAGCGAATCGTCGGAAATCATCATGGCGCGCGAAGCGCGCCGGATTTCCGACGAGAGAGGCGGGCCGGAGGAGAAGCTCCGAGGACGACCTCCTCCTCCGGTTGAACCACGCTCAGGACCTTGGCGTCGGACGGGGTCTGAATCCGGCGCCGGACGAGCACGGACCCGCCACCGTTGGAGTATGACGAATGCCTCGGGATGACGACAACCACGCGCGAAAGTTAGATAGACGCGAGCTCTTGTAACTTACGTAAACGCCTGTGAGCCGACGCCTTCGTGGCGGGAGGCCGGCACTTGAGCGCAAGCTCGCGCAGAGAGAGCGTCGGGTGCCGCTCCCGGAGCTCTGCGATCTCCTGAAGCCGCGCGGGGAGCCTTCCCAACTCGCCGCTCCGACGCAGTCGCTCCACGGCTTGCAGCTGGTCGTGTGCGGCGCGGCTCGTCCGGACCAGGTTCGCGTGGTCGGCATTCGCCAGGCGATTGGCCCGTGAGCGCGTGGCCGACATGACCGCACGCTCCTCGAAGAGCAGGACGGTCCGGCTCGCGCCGGCAAGAGCGAGCGTGTCCGCGATCGTTTCGATTCCCTTCGCGTATGCGACGGCGTGCCGCCCTCGGTCGAGAACTCCGAGGTGTACACCCTCCTCGTCAGCGATGCGAGCCAGGAAGTCGGCGCCGTCGATCCCCGCACTGCGAATCTCGAGGTGCGGGGAGCGGGGACCGCTCAGTGAGCCGCCCCCGAGCAGTGCTCCGCGCACGTACGCCGCGCGACAGCACGAGCGGGCGACAACCCGCCGCGGCGGGCGCTCGAGCGGCGTCAGGCGAGAGGTGAGCACCCCGGCTTCGTGGAGCACCTGAAGCGCGCGCTCGTCGCCGGCGACGTGCAGCTGATATCTGGTGCCCCGGTCGAAAGCATGCCGCGTGTACGTGCGGATCTCGGACGACACACCGAACGCGCGCAGAAGGCTGAACGCTCGGCGGGCGACCGCCGGATCGGCGACGTCGAGATGCAACGAGACCTCGCCGCGGCCTTTCAGGTGCACGCTTCCCGCGGAGTGAAAGAGCCCCGAGAGCTCCGCCAGACGATCGCACTCGCTGCGCGGCGTGATCGCCGCGAGCTCGTGCCGGAGATCCTCAGAGAGTGACACCTTCGAGTGCGAGCAGTCGCTGCTTGTAGGCCGGGCCGAGTGGCCCGTACGACCCCAGACCGTCGGATGCGACGACGCGGTGGCACGGTACGACGATCCCAAAATGGTTGCGCGCACAAAACGTTCCCGCGGCTCGCTGTGCCCGGGGGTAGCCGGCGAGCCGCGCGAGATCGCCGTACGAAACGACCTCTCCGTACGGCACCCGCCGCAGCGCGCGGATGATGTCGAGTTGGAAAGGTGTCCAGCCGTCGAGCTCGAGCTGTACGTCTCCGAAGGAAGTCTGCTGGCCGGCGAAGTACGCCCTGAACCTCTGGATCAACTTGTCCGTTCTCGGCGCATTTCTGTTGCCCATTCGCGCGCGTTTCGACGGTAGCGTCGACCGCGAGGGCGGTGGGCGATCAGCCCCTCCCTGATGGGTGGGGGTTGCACGCGCTCGCGCGCGTGTACCTAAGGACGGTAAGGACGGCTGCGGGAGCTCGTGCCAGACGAGGCGTGCGCCGTCCAGCCAGACTTCCCCCACCCCCCAGCCTTCGGCTTCGTAAGGGGTGCACGCCACGGACACGGTTCCCAAGCCTACAATCGCCCACGATGTCTGCTGCACCCGGCCTGTTCCACCCGCCGCTGCCCGAAAACGAGCCGGTGAAGTCTTACGCGCCGGGCACCCCTGAGCGCGACGAACTGCGCCTTCGCTTGCAGCAGATGCAGTCGGAGCAGATCGAGGCTCCCATGGTGATCGGCGGTGAGGAGGTGCGGACGAGCGACACCTTCGAGAGCGTCATGCCGCACGACAAGGATCATGTGCTCGCCACCGTGCACAAGGGCGGCGCGCGCCACGTCGAGCAGGCGATCAAAGCGGCGGGCGAGGCCTGGGAGGACTGGCACCGAACGCCGTGGGAAGAGCGTGCCGCCGTCTTCCTCCGAGCCGCAGAGCTACTCGCCGGCCCCCGGCGCTCGACACTCAATGCTGCCACCATGCTGGGTCAGTCGAAGACTGCGCACCAGGCTGAGATCGACTCGGCGTGTGAGCTGACCGACTTCTTCCGGTTCAACGTGCAGTTCATGCTCCGGATCTACGGCGAGCAGCCGAATTCCGCGCCGGGCACGTGGAACAGAATGGAGTACCGCCCGCTTGAAGGATTCGTCTTCGCCGTGACGCCGTTCAATTTCACAGCGATCGGCGGCAATCTCCCGGGCAGCGCCGCTCTGATGGGGAACACGGTCGTGTGGAAGCCTGCGTCGACCGCTGCCTACTCGGCGCACTTCCTGATGAAGCTCTTCGAGGCAGCCGGACTGCCGCCCGGCGTGATCAACCTCGTCTACGGGTCAGGCGCCGAGATCGGCGACCCCGCGCTGGCGAGCCGCGACCTGGCGGGCGTCCATTTCACGGGCTCGACACCTGTGTTCCAGGCCATGTGGAAGACGATTGGCTCCAACATCGCGAACTACCGCAACTACCCGCGCATCGTCGGAGAGACGGGCGGCAAGGACTTCATCCTCGCGCACCCCTCCGCCGACGCCGACGCCGTGGCGACAGCCATCGTGCGCGGAAGCTTCGAGTACCAGGGCCAGAAGTGCTCCGCTGCCTCGCGCGTCTTCGCCCCCTCGAATCTCTGGCCCGAGATCAGGGAGCGCGTCGTCGAACAGGTCCGCTCGATCAGGATGGGCGACGTCTCCGACTTCCAGAATTTCATGGGGGCGGTGATCGACGCCGGCTCGTTCAAGACGCAGAAGGACGCCATCGAGGAGGCAAAGGCGGCGGACAAGGTCGATGTCCTCGTCGGCGGCGGATATGACGACTCCGAGGGGTACTTCGTCGAGCCGACGGTTCTCGAGACAACCGACCCGAACTTCCGCACGATGCGCGATGAGCTCTTCGGGCCCGTCGTCACGACGTACGTCTACCCCGAGGGAAGGTACGGCGAGACGCTCGAGCTGATCGACAACGGAGCGCCCTACGGTCTGACCGGTGCCGTGTTCGCGCGGGAGCGGGACGCCGTCGATCTTGCGGGTGAGAAGCTGAGATACGCGGCCGGCAACTTTTACGTCAACGACAAGCCGACCGGGGCAGTCGTCGGCCAGCAGCCGTTCGGCGGGTCGCGCGCATCGGGCACGAACGACAAGGCGGGCTCGATGTGGAACCTGATCCGCTGGGTGAGCCCCCGCACGATCAAGGAGACGTTCGATCCGCCGACGGACTACCGCTACCCGTTCATGGCGCCCGAAAACGGGCGCGATTCCGGTTAACTTGGTGAGACGCCTCGTCCTGCTCGCGTCCGCGACGGCGGCGGCGCTCGTCCTCGTGCCTGTCGGGCAGGCTGGGCCGATCATCGACCGGGCGGTTGCCGCCTTGAACTCGGATCCCGTCTACGTCGACCCTGCTGCAGAGCTTGCGCCATCCTCCGCCGACCAGGACCGGTTACGGCAGAAGATCGACGGCGCCGGAGCCGGGCCCGTCTACCTCGCGATCCTCCCGACTGCCGTCGAACGGGAGGCGGGCGGCAGTCCTGACGGTGTGCTCGGGGCCATTCACGACGCACTTGGACGCAAGGGCACCTACGCGGCGGTGATCGGCAGGCACTTCCGCGCAGGAAGCGACGTCCTGGCACAGGGTGTCGCGGGCAGACTGGCCACAGAGGCGCTCGCTGCCCATCGCGGCGAGGGCGTGACCGCGACGCTGCTCGACTTCGTCGACCGTGCCGCCGCCGAGCGGAGTGGCAACAGCGGCGGTGAAGGCGGTGGAAGCGGCGGCCAGCCGAGCGGAGGCGGTGGCGCCGTGATCGGCCTGCTGCTCGCCGGAGTAATCGGGTTCCTCCTCTTCCGGGCAGCGCGGAAGCGGCGCCGCTCGCAAGCCGAGCTCGCCGAAGTCAAGGCGGCGGCCCACGACGACCTGATCGCACTTGCCGACGACGTCCAGAAGCTCGAGCAACCCGTCGAAGCCAATGAGCAGGCGAAAGACGAATACACGCAGGCGCTGGATTTCTACGACAAGGCCAGCGGCAAGTACGACCACGTCACTCAGCCACGTCAGCTGGAAGCCGTAACGAGCGCGCTCGAAGAGGGCCGCTGGCACATGAGCTCCGCCGAGGCGCTTCTCGACGGGCGCACTCCCCCCGACCGGCGCGCTCCGTGCTTCTTCGATCCGCGACACGGCCCCTCGGCCCGCGACGTCGAGTGGACACCTCCCGGCGGTACGTCGAGGAAGGTTCCGGCCTGCGAAGCCGACGCCCAGGCGGTGGAGCGCGGCGCGCAGCCCGCGTCACGCGAGGTCATGGCGGGCGGTCGGATGGTCCCCTACTGGAGCGCCCCGCCCTACTTCGGCCCGTGGGCGGGCGGCTACTTCATGCCGTTCGGCGGGACGGGATTCCTCTCGGGCCTCTTCGTCGGCGAGCTGCTCGGTGGCGCGTACGGCGGCTGGGGCTACGGCAGCTGGGGCGGTTCGGGAACAGCCGGCGGCTTCGGCAATTGGGACGACGGAGGAGGAGGTGGAGGAGGCGGCGGCGACTTCGGCGGCGGGATGAGCTTCGGCGGCGGTGACTTCGGGGGCGGAGGAGGCGGCGGCGGCGACTTCTAGGCCGGCGTCGGCCACACTGCGTCAGTGATCCACTCAGTCCTCCACGCGATCGGAGTCTTTTTCAACCACCTTGCTGCAGTGGAATGGAAATGGCTCGCGATCGGCATCCTCTGCCACCTCTGCAAGCTCCTTGCAGTCTCACGCGCGTGGCGCAACATCATCCAGGCGGCGTATCCCGCCCAGCCGGTGCGCTGGCGCGAGATGTTCGGCGCGTATGTCGCAGGCACCGGGGTGAACGCGATCATCCCCGCTCGCGGCGGGGACGTCGTCCGGTTTTTCCTCGCGAAGCGGCGTGTCGAGGGCTCGACCTACACGACACTCGTCTCGACATCGTTGCTGCAGACGATGTTCGACATGGTCGTGGCGAGCTGCTTCATCTTGTGGGCGGTCACGCAGCACGTGCTTCCCGGGTTCGACGTGCTGCGCAGCCCCAGCCTTCCTGCGCTCGACTACGGCTGGGCCTTCCGCAATCCCGTCGCCGGACTGGTTCTCTTCGGGCTCCTGCTTCTCTTCGGCACGGCGCTCGTGGCCTGGGTCGCCGAGCGGGTCGAGGAATTCAAGGCCAAGGTCGCGCAGGGTTTTGCAGCGTTCCGGGACCGATCCTATTACTTGCGCCGCGTCGTCCTCTGGCAGGTCGTCGACTGGACGCTTCGCCTGGCGACCGTCTTCTTCTTCCTACGCGCCTTCGGGATACCGGCGACACTCCAGAACACGCTGTTGGTTCAGGTGAGCCAGAGCCTGGCCACGATCTTTCCGGTCAGTCCGGCCGGGATCGGCACGGAGCAGGCTCTGCTGCTCTACATCTTTCGAAGCGTCACGTCGAAGAGCATGGCGCTCAGTTTCAGCGTCGGCATGCGTGTCACTCTCATCGTTGTGAACGCCGTCGTCGGCTTCACCGCGATTCTGCTCATGACCGGAACCTTGCGGGTTCGGCGGGCGGCCGAGGCCGATCGCGCCGGCGGGGAGTCGGCACGAGCGAACGTCTCGGACGGCCGCTAGCGACCGTCCGAGAAACCGTCCGAGCTCCAGCCTCCGTAGCTGTGAGTTACAGCCGGGGAGCTGGGATTCGTGGGCTTTGCCCATGCGTTACCGACGCCGAACGTTACGGCGACCACGACGAGAGCTCCCAATGAGAACATCTTCCGCAGCATCTTGATCACCTCCTCTCGGTTAGAACCGAACATCTTGTAGGGCCTCTGCGGCACGCCGGTAGAGCGCAGCGGCGGTGCCGTCATCGCCGCGCCGTGATGCGAGATCGCCCTGGGCCGTCCAGGCAAGCGCGCGATGGCTGGCAGAGGAAAGCTGTGAGAGGCTGAGCTCGGCCTCGGCGAAGACATGCCCGGCTTCGTCGAGCCGCTGCTGCTCGAGCAAGGCGCGACCGAGGACGATCTGCGCATTGCCGATCTCGTCCAGGAAGTCCGGGCGCCCTTCGAGCAACTCGATCGCGTGGCGCGCCTGCTCTTCGGCCAAGCTCCAGTCGCCGGCCCCGAGATGGACCTGTGCGAGCGAAGAGACCGCCTGCGCTGCGTCTGCGTCGCTGCCGACCTCGAGCGCAACGGAGAACGCGCGCTTGAGATACGAGATCGCGTCTTCGGACTTGCCAAGCAGGAAGTTCAGGCCGCCGAGGTTGTTGAGCATCCGGCCGAGGTTTTGCCGGTCGCCGTGCGTTTCGTACAACTCCTTCGCGCGTTCGGCGAGCGTGCGTGCGCGAAGCCATTGGCCGTCGCGTTCTGCGATGAGCGATGCCTGGAAGGTGATGTGCGCAACGGTCAACGTGTCGTCCAGTCGCTCTGCGAGCTCGAGCGCGCGCTCGATGTCCTCGCGTGCGGCCTCGAAATCGCGCTGACGGCGCGAGCAGCGGGAGCGCCACTCGAGAATGTGTGATCGGAGCCGGTCGCACGGGCTGCCCGAGCGGTCGGCAAGGTCGAGCGCTTCGCTCAGGAGCGTCTGCGCGGTGTTGATCGAAGTGAGCTTGTAGCGGCAGACACCCATCCGGTACAGGACGTCTGCACGCTCTACGTCCGAGAAGCCCGCTTCCTCCGAAAGCTCACGCGCGCGGATCAGCAGCTCAAGCGCCGGGCGAAGCTCAGCGTCCTGCATCCGAGCCCAGGCTTCTGCGAGGAGAGCGCGGAACTCGAGCTCGCGGGCCTCCGGCGAGAACTGCAAGCCGGCCAGCGCTTCGAGCGCCTCGTCGTACTGCTGACCCTCGACGGCGGCCTCGGCGCGCGTGACTGCGGCCTCGACCTCGGCGTACTCGTCCCAGGATTGTCCGGTCTCGAG
The DNA here is from genome assembly GCA_030854665.1 of Actinomycetota bacterium. Lineage (GTDB taxonomy): Bacteria > Actinomycetota > Thermoleophilia > Gaiellales > Gaiellaceae > 3-1-20CM-4-69-9. The sequence goes on along the minus strand of JALYST010000195.1, from coordinate 6,014 downwards.
ATACGACACGTCGACGCCGAGCCGCTCGCCGATCCACGAAAGTGTCTCTTTCGTCGGGCGCGTCTTCCCGCGCTCGATCTGGCTCATGTACTCCTTCGAGAAGCGGTCGCCCGCCAACTCGGACTGCGTCAGCCCCGCGGCAACGCGAAGCTGGCGTAGGCGGGTGCCTAGGCCCGAAGTCGCGCGCTGCGGCGCGCGAAGGGGTGTGAGGGTGCGGCCTTCCATGTTGCGGCTCTTCACGTATCGGCCTTCCGCCCGTCGAGGGGGATCGCTTGCGAGAGTGCCCCCCATCGAGGGACTAGCTTCGGCGGTTCGAACTAGCCGCGGCCGGCTTTGTGCAGCTGTGCGTAGATCGACCGGGCCGTCTTCGCAGGTACTCCCGGGACGCCCTCGAGCTCCTCCTGGCTGGCCGCCAGGAAGCGCTCCGCCGAGCCGAAGTGCTGGAGCAGGGCGCGGCGCCGGGCGGGACCAACGCCCTCCAGCTCGTCGAAGATCGAGGCGAACGACCGCGAGTCCCGCCGCTGGCGGTGAAAGCCGACCGCGAAGCGATGAGCCTCGTCACGAATCCGCTGCAACAGCTGGAGACCAGGCGAATGGGCGGCGAGCCGAATCGGGTCGGGCCTCCCGGGGACGAAGACCTCCTCGACCCGCTTGGCCAGCGCTACGACGGCCACGCGCGGAAGGTCGAAGGCCTGCATCGCCGCGAGCGCCGCCGAGAGCTGCCCCTTCCCGCCGTCGATGACGACGAGATTCGGCGTGGAGGCAAACGACTCGTCGTAATCGTCCGACGTCACGTCGCCGAGGCGTGCGAACCTCCTCGAAACCACCTCCGCCATCGCCGCAAAGTCGTCCATCCCGACCTGGCCCGTGATTCCGAACTTCCGGTAGTGCGCGTTCTTGGCCACGCCGTCCTGGAAGACGACCATCGAGCCGACGTTGTCCTGTCCCATCACGGTCGAGATGTCGAAGCATTCGAGCCGGAGCGGCAGCGCCTCGAGGTTGAGCACCTCGCGGAGCTCTTCGAGTGCCTCCACCCGCCGCAGCCGCTTCAACTCCGTCTGGTGAACTTCCGACGCGAGCGCATGGCGTGCGTTTTCGGTTGCGAGCTCCTGCAGCCGCCGCTTTTCCCCACGCTCGGCTGCGCGCACGTCGACTCGCCCCCCACGCCGCTTCGAGAGGAAATCCGCCAGCGCCGAGGTATCGCCGGACTCGCGGGGAACGACGATCTGCGGCGGCACGCTCGGCGCGGATCCGTAGTACTCCAGGAAAAACGACTCGAGCACCGTTCCGAGGTCCTGTCCGCCGACGTTCTCGAGGTGAAACGAGTAGCGGTCGATCATCTTCCCGTCCCGCAGCGGGAAGACCTGCACCACGGCGCGATCGCCCTCGACCGCGAGCCCGATGACGTCGATCGTCCCGACGGAGCGCAGATCGGCGGCCTGCCGCTCGGCCAGGTGCTGCACGCTGCGTAGCCGGTTGCGGTAGCGCGCGGCTTCCTCGAAGCGCTCGTCCGTGGCCGCCTCTTGCATCTTCCGTGCCAGCTCGCGCTGGATCGGCTCGGTGCTTCCGGACAGGAACTCGATCACCTGGTCGATGATGGCGCGGTAATCGTCCTTCGACACATAGCCGACGCAAGGCGCGAGGCACCGGTCGATGTGGTAGTCGAGACAGGGAATGCCCGAGTGCCGTCCCGGCTTCGGGCCCTCACAGGGCCGGTACGGAAAGACCCGGTTCAGCACGTCCAGGGTTTCCCGGACCTTCTTCGCGTTCGCATACGGGCCGAAGTAGACGACCCCGCGACGATGTCTCTCGCGCGTGAAGATGACCCGCGGGTACTCGTCCTCCACCGTGACCGCGATGTAGGGGAACGACTTGTCGTCGCGAAGCCGAACGTTGAACGGCGGCCGGTGCCGCTTGACGAGATTCTGCTCGAGGTGCAGCGCCTCGACCTCGTTCTGGGTGACGATCACCTCGATGTCCTCGACCCGGTCGGGCAGCTGCTGGATGGCCGTCCGCGTGTCCTGGCTCTGCTGAAAGTACGACCGAACGCGAGGGCGCAAGGACTTGGCCTTGCCGACGTAGAGGACGTCCCCGGCCTTGTCGCGGAACAGGTAGACCCCCGGCTTGGCGGGGAGCGCTTTCAGCTGGTTTTCGAACCGCGAGGCCACGCGTCCAGCCTAGCCCCGGCGTAAATGGCCAAGCCACCGGCGGCCCGCGAAATGAAAAGCGGCCCGGTGGAGAAACCGGGCCGCCCATCGGAGCGAGGATTGGTGTGAGGAAGGTGGCGAGCTTCCCGGAGGCCCCCTGCGGCGAGAGCCTTGGCAACACAATCCTTACTGTTGTCAATATCGGTGCAAGTCTCTGAAGTCCCTCCCCCGGACGAGGGATCTTGGCTTAAATGGCCCTGATTTGGCTCTGATTTGACGCCCTCCGGCCCCGTTCCTACACTGGCCGCGCCCCGGCGTCTTCGCGCCGAACAGGTTTTCCCTTGCCGCAGCCTCGATCCCTCATCGCACTCCTCTGCGCCCTCGCGGCCCTGGCCGGGCCTGCCCAGGCGCTCGGGAGCGACCGGATGTACATGGGGGCGGCCGAGGACGAGGGCCGGAACGCCGACCCCGCGGTCGCGATGGCCAAGATGCAACTGGCCAAGGCGGCCGGCTTCGACACGATCAGGATCACGGCGATCTGGGAGCCCGGCCAGACCGCGGTTCCGGCCGGGCAGCTCGCGGCGCTGCAGTCGATCGCCGCCGCCGGCGACTTCCTGGGTATTCGCATCGTCACGACCGTGATGAACTTCGGGAGCCGCACGACGCCGCTGACGGCCTCGGCACGCACCCAGTTCGCCCGCTTCGCCGCCGACATCGTCAAGCGCGTCCCGAGCATCCGTGAGTACATCGTGGGGAACGAGCCGAACCTGAACCGCTACTGGCTCCCCCAGTTCGGACCGAACGGCGAGGATGCCGCCGCCACCTCGTACGTCCAGCTCCTCGCGCGAACGTACAACGCCATGAAGGCGGCGGATAAGGGCGTCTTCATCATCGGCGGCTCGGTCTCACCACGGGGGATCGACCGGCCCGGCACCGGACGAGACACGCATTCGCCCACCGCCTTCATCACGGACATGGGCACCGCCTACCGTGCACTCAAGCGAACCCGGCCGATCATGGACGGCTTCTCCTTCCACCCCTACGGCGAGAACTCGAGCACGCCGCCGACGTTCACACATGCGGCTGGAACATCCCTCGGCCTCGCGGACTACGACAAGCTCGTCGGCCTGCTCGGGAACGCGTTCGACGGCACCGCGCAGCTCGGGTCGAAGCTGCCGATCGTCTACGACGAGTACGGCGTGGACTCCCAGATTCCGACCACCAAGCGTCATTTCTACGGCGGGCAAGAGCCGGCCACGACGAAGCCCGTCAGCGAAGGCGTGCAGGCTGCGTACTACCGAGAGGCCCTGAGGCTGGCGGCCTGTCAGCCCACGGTGCGCGGTTTCCTGATCTTCCATGTCACCGACGAGACCGACTACAACCGGTGGCAGTCGGGGGTGTATTACGCGGACGGCACGCCGAAGTCGTCGCGCCCGTTCGTCAGGCAGACGATGGACGAGATCCGGTCGGGGGCGGTGGATTGCGGTGAGGCGCCGGTCGCAGGATCGAAGGAGGGTTGGGTCGTCGCCACAGCCGCCGAGATCGCTGCGGCGGAAAGGGGCGCGGCCCTTGTCGGTGGCTGGGTCGTCGTGGACGCCTCGGGCTAGCATCCCTCCCGTGGAAGGCCAGTATGTCGCCTACAGCTTTTCCCGGGTCGATCCGGCCTGGCGGCGGCTGCCGATCGAGGAGCGCGCCGCGGGAAAGGACGCCTTCGCGGAGGTCGTGGAGGACTGGGCCGGGCGAATGGACACGCTCCGTGCCTATACGGTCACCGGGATCCGGCCCGACGCGGACTTCTTCCTCTGGAAGATAACGCAGCGCTATGAGGATCTCGGCGAGCTCGGCGCCGCGCTGAACGGAACGCCGCTCGCGGGCTGGTTGCAGACCCCCTACTCGTATCTCGCGACTACCAAGGCATCCGAGTACACGAAGGCGAGGCGCGCACGGAAGGTCGTGCCCAAAGGCTCTCCGTATCTCGTCGTTTATCCGTTCGTGAAAGTGCGGCCCTGGTACGCGCTGTCGCCGGAGGAGCGCCAGACCGCGATGGAGGAGCACATGCGCGTCGGCGCGGAGTTCGAGACGATCCACAATCACACCACGTACTCGTTCGGGATCGACGACCAGGAGTTCATGACAGCGTTCGAGTGCGATGAGCCGTCGGACTTCATGCACCTCATGCTGACGCTACGCGAGAGCGAAGCGTCGCGGTACACCGAGCGCGACACGCCGATCTTCGTCGGCCAGCACGTCGACATCCGTACCGCGCTCGACGCGCTCGACGGCGAGTCGGCGCGCGTCCAGGCCTAGAGAGAGCGGCTCTCCGCGGCTAGATCGCGCCAGCGCTTCAGATGCCGCAGGCCGATGGCGGCCGGCAGCAGCGGGAGCCACAGGTTGAAGATCCGGTACGCGCAGACGGCGAGCACCGCCTTGGCGAGTGGAATGCCGGTCCAGGCAAGCGCGAAAGACACGAGCGCCTCGACGGAGCCCGCTCCACCGAGTGGAAGGGTGCGCCGAGTGAGCGCGTATCCCGTGGCGTATCCGATCACGAGAGCCGCCAGATCGGGCGACTCGTGGAACACACGTAGGCTGGCCCAGAGGCAGCCGACATCGCCGACCCAGTAGAGCGTCGTGCCGACGAAGGCGCCTCCGTACTCCGCTCCCTGCGCAGCGAGCTTCTTGAGCATATGGACGGCGTCGAGCGCGTGTTGCAGCACCGACCGCCAGCGGCCTCCTGCTCCAACGCGGTGACGGAGCGCCAGGGCTGCGAAGGCGGCTGCGAAGCCAAGCGGAACGGCAATCGCCCACGGAAGCGTGAAGCCGAGGCTCGGATGCGTAGACCCACGCGCGAGCAGGATCACGGCGGCCAAAGCCGCGGCCGGCGCCAGGATCGCGTACTCGAGCGCGCCAAGGCCGAGGACCCGTGCCCGCGCTTGACGCGGGTCGAGACCGGCTGCCTCCAGGGCCTGCCGGTCGACGATGAAGCCACCGCGAATGACGAACGCGCCAAAGCCGGCAGCGACGATCGCACTCGCTCGTCCGAGCCCGAGCCGGGGGCCGCCCTCTACACGGGCCACTTCTCTGTAGGCGACGACGTAGCCGAAGTACGCCGCGAGCTCCATGCCGAATGCGACCGGCAGCCAGATCGGGTCGAAGCGCCTCAGTTCGTGCAGGACGTTGCCGAAACCGGCGGCCCAGGAAATGCCAACGGCGGCTCCGAGCGCCAACGCGCCGCCGATCCCGACGAGCAGCGCATGCTGGGCCGGATGCCGATCAAGATGTGGCAGCGGCCGAAGGAGGCGCTTCAGGCGTTCGGCGTTACGTATACGAATGCCGCCCGCGCCACACGCGGAACATCGCGTACCCGCCGCCCGCTACGACGCCCAGGAAGCCAAGCTGCTCGTAGCCGGGGAACCCGTGCCAGAAGTAGAGGCCGATCGCCGCGACGACGAGGAGCGCCGAGCCGTAGAAGACGACGCGCTCGCGAGTCGACCAGCTCTCGATCTCGCCGCGCCGCTCACGCCACATCAGGAAGATGAAGAATGCGACGGCGAGAAAGAACGCGATCCGCATCAGCATCGCGATTGCGGTCAAGGCGGCGTACTGGTTCAGCGCAACGACCGCGAGCGCGATCAACCCGATGATCAGAAATCCACGGAGCGTCGGCCGGTCTGCCAGGAACTTCACTTAGGCCGTCATGTAGGCGCGGAGGGCGAGCACGGCTGCCAACAGCGTAGCTCCGGCGAACCACGCCAGCCGGCGCCGGGGATGCGGCGGCGCGTAGAGCCAGGGCCAGGCAACCGCGAGGACGGCGAGAGTGCCGTACATGTAATGCACCCCCTTGTCCGCGTGGCGATGATCGGCCAACAG
>JALYST010000179.1 GCA_030854665.1 Actinomycetota bacterium | reverse complement strand
GCCTCCGGCGACGCCGCTGCGCCCGAGCCCACGCAAGCGCTTCGCCGCCGGGAGCGCAAGTGTCCCGGTGGCGATGGCGAACCGGACTGCGAGAAACGCGAAAAGCGGGTAGATCGCGACGGCGTCCTTGACCTGGACGAACGTCACACCCCACACCGCGGTGACGAAGATCAGCGCGACGAGAGCCGGCACCGCGCGATTGTCTCCGAATACGGCGAAGGCGCCCGCTGAGGCGCCTTCGCGATCGTCGAGCCGGTCGGTGGATTTAGGCGGACTCGGTGCCTTCCTCGTCGCCGCCCGTGCCGCCCCCGCCCCCGCCTGCGCCGCCGTCGTCGCCGCCGTCGCCGCCTTCACCGCCGCCGCCGCCCGGAGTCTCTCCTAGAACCAACCAGCTGTCTGACATCTGATCCTCCTTCTAGAGGTTCGGTGCCCGGATGTTCCTCCACCGTTTGTTCGTAAAACCTTGGGCTAAGGTGATGTTCGTGGAACCGCTGCGAGATTCGTGGGGCCGGGAGATCAAGTCCGTGCGCGTGTCGGTCACCGACAAGTGCAACTTCCGCTGCACGTATTGCATGCCCGCGGAAGGCCTGGAATGGCTCGGCCGGCAGGAGATCCTCAGCTTCGAGGAGATCTCGCGACTCGTCGGAGTGCTCGCGCGCCTCGGCGTCGACGAGGTGCGGCTGACCGGCGGCGAGCCGCTCGTGCGCCGCGATCTGCCCGTGCTCGTCGGAATGCTCGCGCAGACCGAAGGCGTCCGTGATCTCTCCCTGACCACCAACGGCGTCTTGCTCGACCGGCTCGCCGGACCGCTCGTCGAGGCAGGCCTGCAGCGCCTCAACGTCTCGCTCGACTCGCTGAACCACATCCGCTTTGCGGAGATCACGCGGCGGGATGCCCTCGACGCGGTCCTCCGCGGACTGGACGAGGCAGAGCGCTACCCGGAACTGAGGCCGATCAAAATCAACTGCGTCGCCGTCAAAGGATTCACCGAGACCGAAGTTCCGGCGCTGGCAGAGCTGGCGAGGCGGAAGCCGTATGTCGTCCGCTTCATCGAGTTCATGCCGCTCGACGCCGACGAGGCCTGGCGGGAGGACGACGTGCTCACCGGCGGTGAGATCCGCGCCATCATCGAAGCCGAGCACGGCCCCCTGGTCGAGCTGCCCGCAAAAGCCTCCTCGACGGCGCGGCGCTTCCGCTTCGCGGACGGGGCCGGCGAGCTCGGCTTCGTGAATCCGGTCTCCGAGCCTTTCTGCTCGAGCTGCGATCGAATCCGCGTCACGGCCGACGGGCAGCTGCGCACGTGTCTCTTCTCACGAAGGGAATGGGACCTGAAGACGCCCTTGCGGGAGGGCGCAGGCGACGCTGAGCTGGCCGAGATCCTCCGCTTTGCGGTGCGTCACAAGGAGTTGAAACACAAGATCAACGACCCCGGCTTCGTCCGAGCCTCGAGGTCGATGTCGCAAATTGGCGGATAACGCCACATGCGGGGGATTTCTGACAGCTTGGCCGACGTTTAGAATTCCTAGGTCATGACTGCCGCCATCGCAGCCGGAAGGCGCCTATTCCCACGTGGTTACGCCGACTTCGGCTACCAGCTGCTGATCTGGTTCGGCTTCCTCGCTGCCTACCAGGTGGCGCGCGGAGTGGCCGACCGCGATCCGACGCGCGCCTTTGCCAACGGGTGGCGCGTGATCGACGTCGAGCAGCGTCTCGCCGGCCTCGGCGAGCTGACGCTCCAGGGCTGGACGCAGTCCTCGCGCGTGCTCGAGACGCTGGTCTCGTGGACCTATTGGAACTCCGAGTTCACCGTGATCGGCTTGGCGCTGCTCTGGGTCTACTTCAGGCGCAACGATGCATTCATCCGTTTCCGCAACACGATCCTGCTTGCGAATGTGCTCGGCCTGTTCGGGTACGTGTTCCTGCCGACCGCACCACCGCGCTTGTTCACGTCGATGGGCTTCACGGACACGCTGAGCCAGTTCGGCGGGCTGAATCACGGCAGCGGGCTCGTCGAGCTCGCATCGAATCCCTACGCGGCGATGCCGAGCCTGCACGCCGCCGACGCACTGATCGCCGGAGTCATCCTTGCGTCCGTCGTCAGGCGGCCCGTCTGGAAAGCGGTCTGGCTGCTCTGGCCCGCGTGGGTCTGGTTTGCCGTGATGGCTACCGGCAACCACTTCTGGCTCGACGTCGTCGCCGGCATCGTGCTCGCGGTGATCGCGCTGGCGATCGTGTACCGAGCACGGTTCAAGAGCCTCATCGCAAGCCTGCTATAGTTTCGACATAGCAGGAATGCGATGGGCGAGGACATGAGAGAAACCGCCGTGTTGCAACGCGTCAAGCAGGGTTACACGACCGGGGCGCGCACGCTGGCGTCCCGTTCAATCGTCGGCCTCGCGCGCACGCGTGTCACTCCGAACGCACTCACGACCGCCGGTGTCTCGCTGTGCCTCGCCGCCGCTGTGCTCGTCTACTTCGAGGACCGGAACAAGTTCTTCTTCTACTGGCTCGGAGCATTCGTCTTCGTGGTCGGCTCGATCCTCGACATCCTCGACGGTGCGCTCGCTCGGGCCGGAGGCAAGACCACGCCGTTCGGCTCCTTCCTCGACTCGACGACCGACCGGGTCGGCGAGGGCGCGATGCTCGGTGCGATCGCGCTCGTCTTCGCGCGCCACGGCAACGAGGTCGCGCTCGGCGCCACGATTGCCGCCATTGCCGGATCGTTCCTAGTCAGTTACACGCGCGCGAAGGCCGAGGCCCTCGGCCTGCGAGGCGACGTCGGCTTCGGCTCGAGGGCCGAACGCGTTGTCGCGATCACGGCCGGCCTGGTCCTCGCTCCGTGGGGCCTTCTGCAGTGGGCGATCTACCTGCTGACCGCGACGGCCTGGCTCACGGTCCTGCAGCGGATCCTGCACGTGCGACGGCAGCTGCTCGAGCGTCACTGATCTGTCCCATCGCAAACCTGCTATGGTCTAGGCATAGCAGAAATGCGATA
>JALYST010000168.1 GCA_030854665.1 Actinomycetota bacterium | reverse complement strand
CGTGGAAAGTGCGCAGCACTTTCCACGGAGATCAGCCGCGGCCTACGACAATCCTGATCTTCATGCGCGGCGCCGCCGCAACGCCGGCGACCGGCCTCTGCGCGAGCACCCGGCCCGGGCGGCCGCCTGCGAAACGTTCGATCACCGCGACCAACCCTCGCGCGCGTAGGCGGCGCCTCGCATCGCTGAGCGACAGTCCGATCACTTTCGGCACGACGCCGTGTAGCGGTCTCGCGAGCACGAGCGTCACGGTGTCGAACGAGGACAGGCGTCCCTTCCGCGGAAACTGGTCGAGGACGAGGTCGACGCGTTGCTTGGCCTGTGCCGGCTTGTACACCACGTTGGGAGTCAGAGGTTGCGCGCCGAGCCTGATCTTCGCGCGCGTGAGGGACATGCCGATGACGCGCGGCACGTCTACTTCGTTCGGCTTGCACGCGGCGGTGCGGCTCGGACCGCGTCCGACGAAGTACGAGATCAACTCGGTCGAGCGGCAGTTGCCGTTGTCGAGCCGAAGGACGCCGTCGCGCCACACCACACGTTTGGCTGAGGAGTACTGGTACGAATACGGCGGGAACGACTCGGGTGTCGTCCCGGCCAGAGCAAACTGGTTGAAGACCCGCCAGATGTCGGCGGGAAATGTTCCGCCGGCCACAGCGTCACCGTGGTACTGGCTCAGCATCGGCGTCAGCCTGTTCGGGTACCCGACCCACACCGCCGTCGCGAGCTGTGGCGTGTACCCGACGAACCACGCATCGCCGTAGTTCTCCGTCGTGCCGGTTTTCCCCGCGACAGTGCGGTCCGCCAGCGCGGCGCGCTTGCCGGTCCCTGAGCGGACGACGCCTTGGAGGATGCTTGTGAGCAGCGCGTTCTCATCGCTGCCAAGAACCACACGGTTAACCGGCCGATTGTCCTCGACCATCTTTCCCTCGGCACTGCTGATGCGTGCGATCGCACGCGGACGGTTTCCGAACCCCGCGCTGTCCACCCGACGGCCGCCGTTCGCGAAGGTGGAGAACGCACGTGCCATCTCGAGCGGGCTGACGGCGTCGGCGCCGAGCCCGATCGCGAAGTAGGGATTCAGGCGCCGCGTGATGCCGAGCTCGTGCGCGGTCCGCGCGACGTTTGCTGGTCCGACGAGGCGAGTGAGCTGCGCGAAGATGCTGTTGTCCGACACCACTGTCGCCGTCGCGAGATCGGCCGAGCCGATGTAGTCGTTCTCGTAGTTGTGGACAGGCCAGTAGCGGTCTCCGATGAAGATCAGAACCGGTTTCGACGGGAAGGTCGTCACCGGCGAGATGCCCTGCTTGAGCGCAGTGGCGAGCACGAAAGGCTTGAAGGACGATCCCGGTTGCCGTTCTCCCTGGACAGCGAGGTTGAACTGGCTCTGGCGGAAGTTGTCACCGCCGTACATTGCAACCACCTCGCCTGTCTTTGGGCGAATGGATACAAGCGCAGCGGACGGACCGTTCGGCTCTTTGAGCACCGTCTCAATGGCCCGTCTCGCGACTTTCTGCAGTCGCAGGTCGATCGTCGACTGAACGTTGAGCCCGCCTCCGAAAACCTTCCGTGTTCCGTACTTCTCGATCAACTGTTGCTTCACATAGTTGACGAAGTAGGGCGCGGGTCCCTGAATCCCCGGTAGGTGGACGTCGGCCGCCCGCGGCAACGGTGCGCGCGCTGCCCGCCTGAGATCGCGCGCGGAGATCTCGTCCTGCGCGAACATCGCCTTCAGCACTTCCAGGCGGCGAGCTCGCGCAGACCGGGGATTCGCCACCGGATCGAAACGCGAGGGATCAGCAGGGATCCCGGCCAGCAAAGCCGCCTGCGGCAGCGTCAGTCTCGATGCGGTCGTGTTGAAGTACGTCTGTGCTGCCCGCTGGATGCCGTAAGCGCCGTTCCCGAAGTAGATCGTGTTGAGGTAGGCGGTGAGAATGCGCAGCTTCGGCCAGCGCTGCTCGAGTTGCCAGGCGAGCGCGGCTTCCTTCAGCTTGCGGCTGATCGTCCGCGCGGACGTGACGCATGAGTTCTTGACGAACTGTTGTGTAATCGTCGATCCGCCCTGCACGATTTTCTTGCTCGCGACGTCTGCCCAGACCGCGCGTCCGATGCCGCGCAGATCGACGCCGTTGTGCTCGTAGAAGCGCTTGTCCTCAACCGCGACGATGGCCTGCTGCATGATCGGCGCGACATCGTTGGTGCCGATGAGAATGCGGCTCTCGGCGCCCCGCAAGGTGGCGAGGATGGTGTGACCGTCATTCGCGTAGATGTGTCCGTCGACCTCGCGCTGAACGTGGCCGGGATCACAGGTCGGAATCTGGCCCGCGACCGCGGTGATCAGCCCGAATGTGAACGACGTCGCCCCGAGGAACACGAGGACGACGAGAAGGGCAGTGAGGCGGAACTTCCGGATCCTCCGCGGTCGCCCATTCGACGTCGCGGACGTGCGTCTGCGCGCGAGCAAGCACTGAACTCTATCTCCCGGCCTAGGTTTGGACGCGGAAGAGTGGAGCTGACGAGGGCACCTGGGTGCCGGCGGCGTTCTCCTCGGTGACCATCACCGCGGCTCCATCCGGCACCGACAGTTCGAGCGGGAAGGCCGTCACCTTTTTGCCCCCGTTGAAGAGTCCCGCCGGGCGCGGCTTTCCGTCTTCGGCCACCCAGGCCTCGTACACCCGACCGGAAGGGGTGAGCTCGAGTCCGTTGAGGATAAGCACCGCCTCGCCACCCGGCGTGACAGCGAGTTTGCCGTGGCCGCCGTCGAACGTGAATCTTCTCGAGGCGAGGTCGTCGGTCGACAGGATGCTGGCAACGCGTTCGGTCCGTTCCTGCTGAGCCTCTGTGCGGTCGAGTCGGCTCGAGAGGGAGGACGCCCAGATGCCGATTCCGATCGCTGCTGCAGCTGCGATTGCGGCGGCAGCCGCCACGGGAGCAGCCCAGCGGGGCCGAAGTGGTACGACATTCTCTCGCTCAGCACGCGCTTGCGCGAGGATCCGCTCGCGCAGCGCGGGCGGCGGATCAGGCGCCTCGACGGCGTAGGCAAGCGCGGTCGCTGCCTCAGACAACTCGGCGAGCTCCGAGCGGCAGCGCTCGCAGCTCGCGAGATGCTCGACGTAGGCTCGCTCCTCGGCGGGGTCGAGGGCCTGAAGTGCGTATGCGGCGGTTAGGTCGTGTAGGGATTCGCTGTCCATGGTGTCCTGTCTTCGGTCTGGGGATCTCCGAGAAGCTCACGCAGTCGACCGAGCCCGGCGAACATTCGGCTCTTGATCGTGCCGATCGGTTGGCCTAGCCTCTCCGCGAGCTCCGATTGTGTGAAGCCCCCGTAGTACGCGAGCTCGAGTGCCTCGCGCTGCTGATCAGGTAGCTGCTTGAGCGCCTCCTGCACCCGCTCGCGCTCGTAGCGCAGCCACACACTCTCGTCCGCTCCGGTCTCCGTCGTCGAGTCCATCGCCTCGCCCAGAGGCTCTGTGCGACGCCGGTCCTCACGCCGGACGAGATCAACTGCGCGGCGATGCGCAAGTGTCAAGATCCACGTGCTTGCTTTTCCGCGCTCCGGCACGAAACGGGCGGCCGAGCGCCAGACGGCGAGGAAAGCCTCTTGAACAGCATCCTCGGCGAGCGCCTCGTCCCGCAGAATGCGTCGCGCCAGGCCGTACGCGGTGCGCCCGTACCGGTCATACAGCTCGGCCAAGGCAGTTTCCTCTGACCGCGCGACGAGAGCGACCAGCGCTTCGTCGGAAAGATGGGCGAGGTCGCGGGACGCCAACGGGTCGGGTCGAGAGCCTACCAGCCGGCGTTGTCTCTTCTCCCCTTGCACGGAGGTAGTTCGTCGACCGGCCGGTTTCGGTTGAGGCTTCTTTCAATTCACTTGAACCGATTCCGTCGTTGAGGCGAATTCTCACCGTTCGACGGCCCGCACCTCCACCTCTTCGGCCGTCAGAAAGGAGCAAGAAGAATGCGCAAGATTGCACTCGCTCTCCTGGCGGTCGCAGGCATAGCAGCGCTTGGCCTAGCCGTCGTCACTCGCGGCGCCGGCCCGAGCGCGGCTACGGCTTCGAGCCACCGGGAAGCACCGCTGATCTCTGAAGACCCGGCCGTGGACAACACCGACGTCTACGCGTTTCGCAGCCCGGACAAGCCGGACATGGTCACGGTCATCTCGAACTTCGTACCGGCCGAGGATCCTGCTGCAGGGCCGCTCTACTATCAGTTCGCGACGACGGCCCGATACAACCTCAACATCGACACGAACGGTGACGGCACTCCGAACGTCGTTTACCGCTTCCAGTTTCGTGACAGCACCCCTGTTGCGTTCCTCCGCAACACGGTTCAGCCCTACACGGTCACGCGGATCGAGAATGGCCGCTCGCAGGTCGTGTTCAACGGGAACACTCCGCCGAACAACATCGGCCCGAGGACGACGCCCGGATATCGCCAACTGGCCGCGAATGCCGTCGGTTCTCTCTCAAGCGGAGGTTCCGTCTTCGCCGGTCAGCGGGACGACGGGTTCTTCGGTGACATCGGAGCCATCTTCGACTCCCTGGGGTTCCGGCGCGGGACCGGGAACGCCGGTGGCGGCAAGGACTTCTTTGCCGGCTACGGGGTTCATTCCATCGCCGTTCAGGTGCCGATCAGCTCGCTGAACGCCCAGAACAGCATCGTTGGCGTCTGGTCGTCGGCGGATCGGCTGAAGTTGACCGTCCGGACGGTGAAGTCACAGGTGAAGGTCAAGGTCCGAGTAGGCAGGAAGCTCGTCACGCGCACGAGGGTCGTTTCCCGCCGGGTTGTAGGGAACCAGTTCGTGCAGGTCTCCCGACTGGGGAACCCGCTCGTCAACGAGCTGCTCATCCCGACGCAGCGCAAGGACGAGTGGAACCGCGGCACGCCACGGGACGACGGGACGAAGTTCATCAACTTCTACCGTGAACCGGTTCTCGCTGCGCTCATCAACCGGCTCTACCCGGGCGTCATCAACGCCCCTGAGCGTGATCGCGACGACATCGTGCAGGTTCTGCTCACCGGGATCCCGAATCTCAACAACACGGGCGCGGTGATGTCGGACCAGATTCGGCTTAACCTGGCGGTCAACCCGTCGGCACCCGTTGGGCTAGGCAACCGCCTAGGAGTTCTCGGTGGTGACGTGGCCGGGTACCCGAACGGTCGTCGCCTCGAAGACGACGTGATCGACATCTCGGAGCGCGCGGTCGCGGGCATCCTCAAGGGGAATGCGCGGGCGAATCTGCTCGGCGACGGCGTGGACGGCAACGACGTGACGTACATGACGACGTTCCCGTATCAGGCTGACCCGTTCAGCGGCTTCGACAACACAAAGGGGCAGCAGAAGCCCTGACCATCGAGACGAGGGGGGCCAGGTATGGCCCCCCTCGTCCTCTTTCACCGGAGGCGTAGTGAGGACAAGGATCGCAATCGGAGGGCTGGCAGCGGCGATCATCGCCGGCGCAGTCCTGCTCGGCGGGGTACTAGCAGGTTCACGCGAGACGGCGTCTGCCCGGTCGACAGCCGCGACCGTGCCGAATCTGTTCGGCGACTTCTCGGCCGGGAATACGGCGTCGCTCGTTCTCCAGCTCCAGTCGGGGCTTCGCGCCCGCCCCAATGAGGCGAAGACGAACGCCCTGCTCGGGCTGGCCTATCAGCAACGAGCTCGTGAGACCGGCGACCCGTCGTACTACGCCAAGTCCGACGGCGTTCTGCGACGAGCGCTCCGGACCGAGCCGAGCAATCTCCTCGCCACGAGCGCACTTGGTTCTCTCGCGCTCTCGCGGCACCGCTTTCGCGAGGCGCTTGCTCTAGGGCGCCGCGCCGTCGCGCTGTCACCGTCCACGGCTCGAAGTCACGGCGTCGTCGGCGATGCGCTGGTCGAGCTCGGACGTTACGACGAGGCTTTCGCGGCCTTCGACCGCATGTCGACCCTCCGGCCCAGCCTCTCCGCGTACGCCCGCATCTCATACGCGCGCGAGCTCCTCGGGGACTTCGTCGGGGCAGTCCAGGCGATGAGGCTTGCGCTCGACGCAGCGGTGGCACAGCCTGAGGCTCTGGCCTGGACCCACGTCCAACTCGGCAAACTCTTCTTCGGTCATGGTCGGGTCCGCGCAGCGGATCGCGAGTTCCGGCTCGCGCTAGCTGCCTTCCCCGGCTATGTCTACGCGTATGACCAACTCGCGCAGGTCGAGGCTGCGCGAGGCAATCTTCGTCGCTCGATCGCGCTCGAGCGCCGCGCAGTAGACGTCGTCCCTCTGCCGCAGTTCGTGACGGCCCTTCGCGACCTCTATGACGTCACCGGGCGGAAACGACAGGCGCGACGGCAGGATGCCCTTATCGGGACGATTCAGCGGTTGCTCACTGCGAACGGCGTGAAGACGGACCTCGAAATTGCTCTCTTCGACGTCGATCATGCCGTGCGGTTGCCGCAAGCGCTGGAGTTGGCGCGGGCCGGATATCGCGATCGCCCTTCGATCGACGGCGACGACGTCCTTGCCTGGGCGCTCGCGCGCAACGGCCGGTGCGTCGACGCGCTGCATTTCTCCAAGCGGGCGCTTCGGCTCGGGACGCTCGACGCGACGAAGTTCTTCCACCGCGGAATGATTGAGCGCTGCCTCGGCAACGGTGCTGAAGCAAAGATGTGGTTCCGGCGCGCGCTCTCGCTGAACCCACACTTTTCGGTGCTCTGGGCGCCGGTCGCACGGAGATATTCCGCGTGAAGCGCCTCGTTCTCCTCCTCGTCGCGCTCATTGCGCTCGTGCTCCCAGTGGCTGCGTCCGCCCATCCGCTCGGAAACTTCACGGTCAACCGCTTCAGTCGACTCGAGGTGTCGGGCCCGCGCGTCTACGTCTACTACGTCCTGGATCTCGCGGAGATTCCCACTTTCCAGGCGGGCAAGATCGATGCGCAGTCGTATGCGCGTCGCATCGCGCGCGGCGCTCAACTGACGGTGAACGGGCGCCGCGCGCGGTTGGTCCCTGTGGAAACCGCGCTTGCTCATCCTGCCGGCGCCGGTGGGCTGAAGACGACTCGGTTCGAGGTCGTGCTTCGCGGTCCTGCTCTCTCGGGTCGCACCGAGATCGAGTACCACGACACGAACTACGCGAACCGGATCGGGTGGAAAGAGGTGCTTGTTGGTTCGGTGCCGAGCCGAAGCCATGAGCTCCGCGCGTATCCGAAAGACCTCCTCTCGAGCCCGTTGAGCGTCACGACTGCCCGAACGAGCCTCGTGCCGGGCACGGTCCCCACAACAGCTCCGCACGTAACGCGCGGTGCCGGATTGCGGGCGCCCGACCGCGTGGCCGACTCGGGCTTCGCAGCGCTTGTCGGCCGAGATCAGCTCGGGTTCTGGGTGATCGCCGCGTCGCTCGGTGCGGCGCTCTTCTGGGGCATGGCGCACGCGCTCTCACCTGGGCACGGCAAGACGATCGTCACGGCGTATCTCGTCGGGCAGCGCGGAACGCCGCGCCATGCCGCACTCCTCGGCCTGGTCGTCACGGCAACTCACACCGTAGGTGTCTTCGCGCTCGGCGCGATCACACTGCTGCTCTCTCGATTCATCGTGCCGGATCAGCTCTACCCCTGGCTCAACTTCGTCTCGGGCCTCCTCGTCGTCCTGATCGGCGCGTCCGTGCTGCGCGCTCGCTGGCGCCACAGCCGCGCACATGCGCACGGACATGACCACCATCACCACCACCACCAAGACGGCCTAAGCCGGCGCTCACTGGTTGCTGTCGGCGTTTCCGGTGGGCTGCTGCCGTGTCCGTCTGCGCTCGTCGTACTGCTTGCGGCTATCTCGCTGCACCGCGTCGCTTTCGGGATGCTGCTCGTCGTCGCCTTCAGCGTCGGCCTCGCGCTGACGATCACCGGTATCGGCCTCGCGGCAGTGCTCGCGCGGGGCGCCTTCCGGCGCTTTAGCTTCGATGGGCGCTTCGTGTCCCTGTTGCCGACGGCGAGCGCGCTGGTGATCCTCGCAGCAGGCCTCGTCATGACCTTCCACGCCCTACCGAAGGTCGGCTAGCGATGTTCGGATTGGACGAGCGGATTGCCACCTTCTCGAACGGCACGACCCTGCTCGTCGTCGTCGCAGTCGCCGTGCTGCTCGGCCTGCGCCATGCCGGCGACCCGGATCACCTCGCTGCGGTGACGACGATGATCGCCTCCGGAAAGGAAGGAGCCGCCCGACGCGCCGCTCGGCTCGGTTTCACGTGGGGCCTGGGCCACGGCACCTCGCTGTTCGTGTTCGGCCTGCCCGTGATCTTGTACAGCGCCTATCTCCCGGAACCGGTCCAGAAAGCGGCAGAGACGAGCGTAGGCTTCGTGATCGTGCTGCTGTCGCTTCTTCTCCTCCTGCGTTGGAGGCGTGGCGTCTACCGCGACACGGCTCCCCATACTCACGCGACGAGAACCGGCCTGCAGGCCTACGGGATTGGGCTCGTCCACGGCATGGGAGGGACTGCGGGCGTCGGCCTTCTCCTGCTCGCAACGATTCAAAGTCGCGTGTTGGCGATCGCGGCCCTCGCGGTTTTCGCGTTCTGCACTGCGCTCTCGATGGCGGCGCTTTCCACGGGCTTGGGCCTCGCTCTTGCGAGCGCCCCGGCCCGGCGGTCCTTTAACGTCCTGGCGCCGGCGCTCGGATCCTCGAGTCTGGCTTTCGGAATCTGGTACGCGCTCGGCGCGCAAGGCCTCGTCCCCTACGCCTTCTAGTTCGATACGTTGCGCGGGGTGGCGACTACTGCCCCTTACGGGTCCTGGGCCTCTCCCATCACGACGGACATCGTCGCGAGCGAAGGCGGCGTCTCGTTCGGCGACGTCGACATCAGCGACGAGGGGGTCTACTGGACAGAAAGCCGGCCGCAGGAGAACGGACGGGGCGCGCTGGTCTTTCGCCCGCACGGCGGCGAGCCCGCCGACGTCGTCCCCGCGGACTTCAACGTCCGCTCACGCGTGCACGAGTACGGCGGCGGGGCCTGGTTCCGCCACGGGCGGGTCGTCTTCTGCTCGAGCTTCGATGACAGCCGGCTGTACCGGATCGACGAACCCGGCGCGGAGCCGCGGCCAATTACCCCGGAGCCTCCCGAGCCGCATGCGCTGCGCTACGCCGACGGCCGGGTGTTGGCCGACGGCCGCTTGATCGTCTGCGTTCGCGAGCTGCACGGTGAGGGAGAGCCCGTCAACGAACTGGTTGTCCTGCCCACGGACGGGTCGACCGAGCCGCGAGTCATCGAGACCGGCCGCGATTTCTACGCCGCCCCGCGCCCGAGCCCGGACGGCACCTGCCTCGCCTGGCTGGCGTGGGATCACCCTCACATGCCGTTCGAAGGAACGGATCTGTGCGTCGGCGATCTCGCTCCCGACGGCTCGGTCTCGAACGAGCGTCGCGTGGCCGGCTCGGAGCAGGAGTCGATCTTCCAGCCCGAGTGGAGCAGCGACGGGCTTCTTCATTTCGTCTCGGATCGCACCGGCTGGTCGAACCTGTACGTCGAGCGCGACGGCGGGGTACACGCGCTGACCAGCGAGGAGGCCGAGCTGGGCTATCCGCAGTGGGTCTTCGATCTTTCCCGCTACGCGTTCCTCGCGGACGGGCGCATTGCCTGCATCTTCACGCGCGCCGCGATCGACGGTCTGGAGTTGTTCGATCCGCAGTCGGGGAAGCTCGAGCGGCTCAACCTGCCCTACTCGAACTACTCGTCGCCGTCGATCAGGAGTCACGGCAGTCGACTCGTCTTCCCGGGCTCCTCGCCGACAGAGCCGACCGCGGTCATCGAGCTCGAGCTCGAGTCGGGGAAAAGCGATGTCCTGCGTCGTTCGACCGAGTTGGAGCTGGACAAGCGTTACATCTCAGTGGCGCGGGCTGTCGACTTCCCGGGCGCCGACGGTCTGATCTCGCACGGCTTCTACTACGCGCCGGTGAATCCGGAGTACGCCGGTCCTGCCGACGAGCTGCCTCCACTCGTCGTGTTCGTCCACGGAGGACCGACGGCTCACGTCACAACCGCTCTCGACCTTCAAATTCAGCTCTTCACGAGCCGCGGCATCGCCGTCGTCGACCTCAACTACGGCGGCAGCACCGGGTACGGGCGTGAGTACACGGACAGGCTGCGCGGGCGGTGGGGCGAGGTGGACGTCGAAGACAGTGCCGCTGCCGTGCGTTACCTCGGCGAGCGCGGAGACGTCGACGCCGCGCGCGTCCAGATCACCGGCGGGAGCGCGGGGGGCTACACGACGCTGATGGCGATGGCCGTGCGTGATGAGTTCGCCTCGGGTGCGTCATATTTTGGCGTTGCAGATCTCGTTTCGTTCCACGGGGAGACGCACAAGTTTGAATCGCACTACGACGAATACCTTGTCGGTCCTTGGCCCGACGCGATCGACCTCTATCGCGAGCGCTCACCGGTCATGCATGCCGACTCGATCTCGGATCCGCTCCTCCTGCTGCAAGGCCTGGACGACAAGGTCGTGCCGCCGTCGCAGTCCGAAGTGATCGTCGACGCTCTGAAGCGCCGAGGCATCCCGTACGCGTACATCGCCTTCGCAGGCGAGGGTCACGGCTTTCGCAAGGCTGACAACATCAGGCGCGCCAGCGAGGCGCACCTCTCGTTCCTGGGACGGGTTTCGGGCTTCGAGCCGGCCGACGAGCTTCA
Source organism: Actinomycetota bacterium (assembly GCA_030854665.1). GTDB lineage: Bacteria > Actinomycetota > Thermoleophilia > Gaiellales > Gaiellaceae > 3-1-20CM-4-69-9. Next base: position 1,719 of record JALYST010000168.1, on the reverse strand, counting down.
GCCGGTCGAGATCGAGGCCCCGTGGGCTTCGCCCGCGGGGCCGTCCTCGACGCGGCAATAGACTCGCTGCCATGAGTGTGGCCGACCTCACTCGGAATGCGGTCGACGTGCTTCCGAAAGGCGAGCTCGAGCGGAAGCTGAAGCTCGGACGCCCGCTTCGGGTCAAGCTGGGCATCGACGTCACCGCGCCGCACATCCATCTCGGCAACGGCATCCCGCTGCAGCGCATGCGGGCGTTCCAGGACGCAGGCCACACGGGAGTGCTCATCGTGGGCGACTACACGGCCCGCATCGGCGATCCCTCGGGAGCATCTGCGGAACGGCCGATCATCGCCCCCGAGGAGATCGACCGCATGGCCGCCCGCTTCTTCGAGTCGGCGTACACCATCCTCATCCCCGAGCGAACGGAGGTGCGTTTCAACGGCGAATGGCTGGCGAAGGTCGACTTCGCCGAGGTCCTGCGTCTGACCCGCACCGTAACCGTCGCGCGGATTCTCGAACGAGACGACTTCGCAAAGCGGTTCGCGGCGCAGCAGGCGATCTCTGTCTCGGAGCTGCTGTATCCGCTCATGCAGGCTTACGACTCGGTCGCCGTCGAGGCCGACATCGAGCTCGGTGGCACCGATCAGCTCTACAACCTCCTCACCGGCCGCGATGTCATGGAGGCGTACGCGCTCGAGCCGCAGGTCGTTCTGACGACCCCGTTGATCGACTCGTGGGACGGAACGAAGATGAGCGGCTCGAAGGGCAACTACATCGCGCTCAGCGAGGATCCGAACGAGCAATTCGGGAAGACCATGCGTCTTCCGGACGAGCTGCTGGAGACGTACTACCGATTCGTCATGGAGCAAGAACCCCCGGACGGCGAGCCGATGCAGGCGAAGCTCGCGTTGGCGCGGTTCATCGTCGAGCGCGCCCACGGGGCCGGAGCCGCAACCGAAGCCGAGCAGCACTTCACGCGCGTGGTGCGCGGGGGCGAGGCTCCGACAGACGTGCCGGAGAGGCAACTCCCCGCGTGCGATCCTGTTCACCTGCCGGCCCTCCTCGTTGAGCACTTCGGGGTTGGCTCGACGAGCGAAGCGAGGCGCCTGATCTCCCAGGGCGGGGTCAAGATCGACGGGCATGCGGCCACCGAGATCGACGTCCCGAGGGCTAGGCTGGAGGGCGCTCTCGTCCAGGCCGGAAAGCGGCGATTCATGCGGTTTCCCGCCGCTTGACTGGGCCCCCCGGGTTGCTATCATTCCTCGGCTGCCCGAGAGGGCGGTGTAGGACGTCCCCATAACTCGACACTGGAGCGCCCTCAGGACGCAGCGGATACGACGAAAGTTTCCGAGCTTCCCTGGGCCTCTTGCGCGAGCTGGAGGCTTTTTTACGCAGTTAGCAGCGACGGTCTTTGAAAACTCAGCAGCGTGCGTTTACGTCGAGACCTCACCGACCCTTCGGGGCCGGGGAGGAAACGAATGAACCTGTCACATCCCTAAGGCGTCGCTTGCGACGCCGCCTCAAAGCCGGGCCGGCTCTTGCCGGCGCGGCGATGACGAAGGATGGACTTTGAGCACAAGCTCAAGGTGAAAAAGATCGCCGGAGATTCCTTGCCGGCAATCCATCTTCACGGAGAGTTTGATCCTGGCTCAGGACGAACGCTGGCGGCGCGCTTAACACATGCAAGTCGAGCGAGAACCAGGCCTTCGGGCCTGGGGACAGCGGCGAACGGGTGAG
>JALYST010000144.1 GCA_030854665.1 Actinomycetota bacterium | reverse complement strand
CGCTCGGACACCGCGCCCCTGCACTCATGGCCGCCGACGCACGCGCCGCGCTCGCTCTGGCGGAGCGCGCGAGGGCCGCAGGGCTCGGCAGCGTCGTCGTCCTGACGCGCGACCCGCGCGAGCTCGTCCGCGAGCTGCCGGTCGTGTCGAAAGAGGAGCTCCTCCGCTCGCAGGTTCCGGCGGTCACGCCCGAAGGCTTCGGTTACGACCCGCAGCGCGGAGAGATCTGGTTTGCAGGCGAGACTGCCGAAGCCGTGTGGCTCGAGCTCGAGGCGCGCCGCCGTGCACTTGCCGCCGAAGTGGACGAGCTCGAAGCTCGGGTCGACGCTCCGATTCCCGAAGACGCTTACTCGGCAACGCGCGATCCATTGACGGTGACGCTCGCGCGACTCGCCGCGCAACTCGTCGAGACGCTCGCAGGAGTCGGGGACGACCGCTTCGAGGCGCCGTTGCGCGCTCGCGCCGACGCAGGCTCTTCGCGAACCGGAGCGCTCGCGGAAGCACTGCGCCGCCTCGGCGCCGAAGAGGTCGATGCGCGCCGTGCTGCCGCCGAGGCAGGTGAACTGCTGAGCGCCGTCGACGTCGAGCGCGCTCGGATCGAAGCGGAGGCCGACGAGGCGCGCCGCCGCCTCGAAGCCACCGACGCGGCGCCTGCAGAAGGAGACGATCGCGGGGAGCTTGCCGACCGCATCGAGCGGCTCGAGCGCCGCCGCGAATCGCTGGGACAGGTCAACCCGCTTGCGAAGCAGGAGTACGACGAGGAGAAGGAGCGTCTCGTCGAGCTCTCCACGCAGCGCGCCGACCTGGAGGAGAGCCTGAAGGAGCTCGAGACGCTGCGCGACGACCTGGCGCGTACGGTCGAGCAGCGTTTCGCGGAGACGTTCGCGGCCGTGCAGGAGAACTTCACCGAGGTGGCCGCGACACTCTTCCCCGGCGGCGAGGGGCGACTCCGCCTCACCGAGCCCGAGGACGAAGACGAGCAGCCCGGCATCGAGGTCGAGCTGAGGCCGGCCGGTAAGAAAGTGACGCGCCTTTCACTGCTGTCGGGCGGGGAGAAGGCGCTCGGCGCGATCTCTTTCCTGTTCGCGCTCTTCCTCGCGCGGCCGTGCCCCTTCTATCTGCTGGACGAGGTCGAGGCCGCGCTCGACGACACGAACATCGGACGCTTCGTCGAGTTGCTGCGGCGTTACTCGGATCGCGCGCAGTTCATCGTCATCACGCATCAGAAGAGGACGATGGAGGCCGCGGATATCCTCTATGGCGTGACGATGGGCGCCGACGGGGTCTCGCAGATCGTTTCCCGGCGCCTGCCACGCGAGCAGGCCGCCGCGATTGCCTCGTAGCTGGGCAGAGCTCTTAGGTGAAGAGAATGCGCAGCCCGAGCCGGAGGTGGAGCGTTCCGGGCTCTTCTCGCGGCTGCGCGATTCGCTGTCCAAGAGTCGCACGGCTCTCACCGCAGAACTTGCATCGGCAGCGTTCGATCCTGGTGATGCTGCCGCGTGGGAGCGCCTCGAGGAAGCGCTGATTCGCGCGGACGTCGGAGTGCGCGCGACGGCTGAGCTGGTTCAGCGACTGGAGCTGCGGCAGGACCTCACCGACCTCAACAACGCGCTGGCAGAAGAGATCGCGCGGCTGCTCGGCGATCCCGGAACGATCGACGTCCATTCGAAGCCGAGCCTGATCCTCGTCGTCGGCGTCAACGGCACGGGGAAGACCACCACGATCGGCAAGTTGGCCGAGCGCTTGCGACGACACGGGCATTCGGTCGTCCTGGGAGCGGCGGACACGTTCCGTGCTGCAGCAGAAGAACAGCTGGAGATCTGGGCGGACCGCGCGAGCGCAGCGTTCGTCGGCGGCGAGTCCGGGGCGGATCCCGCTTCCGTCGCCTACGACGCGATCGAGACCGCAACGCGCGACGGACGTGACGTCATCATCGTCGACACCGCCGGCCGCCTACACACGCAGACGAACCTCATGCAGGAGCTCGCGAAAGTGCGCCGCGTCATCGAGGGGAAACTAGAAGGAGCGCCACACGAGACGTTGCTCGTCGTCGACGCGACGACGGGACAGAACGGGCTCCAGCAGGCCCGGCTGTTCGGAGAAGCCGTAGGAGTCACCGGTGTCGCCCTCACGAAGCTCGACGGCAGCGCGAAGGGCGGCATCGCGGTGGCGATCGCCTATGAGCTCGGATTACCGGTGAAGCTGATTGGAGTCGGCGAGACGCTCGAAGACCTGCGGCCGTTCGATCCGCAGGACTTCGCGCGGGCCCTGCTGTCCTAGCGCTCGATCGCGAACGCGATGTTGACGGTGGTGCGGTACATGCTGATGTGGTCGCCGTCGACCTCTGCGCTCATGGAGACAACGTCCGCGCCGGTGATGCCGCGTAGCGTCTTCGCCGCCTCCTTCACGGCCACGTCAGCGGCCTTCGCAAAGCTCTCCGGAGACGAGCCGATGATCGTCACGACCTTCGCTATGTCTGACACGCCTGCTCCTTTCTAGCCCTTCGGAATGAGTTCGACGCGGTACTGACCGACTCCGCCGGGGTTCGGCGTGATGCACACCGACTGGCGAACGATGAGCTCTTTGCCCGCGTACTTTCGGCCATCGAGATCAGCAAGTGCTCGCTCGAGCGCGTGCGCAAACCCGTCGCTGTGCGCTCTGCCGACTTCGTCGGCCGGGACGTCGCCGAACGATGCGATCTCCTGTTCGTTGTTCATGAGCCCTCCTCCGTTGGGGTCACCCGACGATAACGCTTTCGGACTAGACGGTCATCGCCTGGAGCCGCGCGAGCGCTGCCGAGTTGCCTTTGCGCTGGTAGAGCAGAGCAGCCTCATCGGCCGCGGCCGCTCCTTCATCGTCGCGACCGAGGAGCCTGAGTGTCTCGGCGAGATTTACGAGTGCATCCGCGTGGAGATTCAGTGCGTCAGTTGCTGCAGCGCGCACGACTGCCGCACGCGCGGGCTCTTCGTCACCGCCCCCGCGGCGAGCTGCGAGCTTCGCTCCGATTCCGAGCAGAAGCACGTGGGGGGCGACGGCTGACTGCGACGTGCGCTCCAGGCCCGCGTTGGCGACGACGGTTGCCTCTTCGAAGCGGCCCTGCATGTACAGGGCCTCGGCCAGGAGCGCATCGGATTCTCCCGTCGCGCCGATCTCGTGCAGGATGTCGTAGCCGCGCCTGATGATCTCCTCGGCCGCGAACGGATCGCCCGCGAGTAGCTCCACCGGACCGGCAACCTGGGTGAGACCTGCGAAGGCGAGTCGAAGCCCCAGTTCGAGATAGATGCGCTCCGCGCGCGCTGCCGCCGATCGCGCCTCGTCGAAGTCACTACGCATTCCGTGGAGCCCTGCCATCGAGGCCAGAACGTTGGCCTCGAGCAGAGGATTGGCGTCCGACCGCTCGACCAGCGCCTGGCAACGAGCGAGAGCCGTGGTGGCGTCGGCCGGCCCGTAGAGCAGCGCCGTGCACAGCTGGTCGGCGCTCCGAGACTCCTCACGGCGATCGCCGGCACGCATCGCGTGATCGAGCGCCCGCTGGCACGCCTCCTGGCTCTCGCCGAGCCGGCCGCGCCTCCTCTGTTCCATGCCGAGCGCACGCCATGCACGCGCAAGGCCGAGGTCATCGTCGAGCTCCTCGAACACGCGGATCGCCTCCCGAGCGATCTCGATCGACTCGTCGCTGCTGGCCAGTGGGTCGACCATGCTGCGCGTGGCCGCCTGCTCGAGAACCGCATACCACTCTTCTCGCTTGTCGCCGGCGGCGCCTGCGAGCTCGATGACACCGGCGAGCAACGATTCGGCGCGCGCGACTTCGCCGATCGACCAGAGTGCAAGGCCGAGCTCACGCTGCAAATCGAGCCGGGCGGGCTCCTCGTTGGTCGCGAGGGCTACCGCCCGGTCGAGGAGGTTGACGGCCGCGGGAGCGTCGTCTCGCGCAAATGCCCGGCGGCCCGCGGCGCCGAGCAGGCCTCCTGCGCGGTCGGCGAGGGTTCGTCCGTGCTCGTCGAGCGGCCCGAGCTGCTCCCGATAGCGGAATGCCTGCTCGTAGTGGTAGCCGACGATCTCGTCGAGCTCGCCGGCGCGGCCCGCGGCCGTTCGCGACGCCCAGTCGGCGAACCGCTCGTGTAGATGGGCGCGCGACTCTTTCGCGATCCCCGCGTAGGCGGCGTCGCGGATCAGCGCATGTCTGAAGCGGTACGCGTCCTCGCGACCTGGTCGTGCTGTGAGGAGATCCTTGCGGGCGAGACTGAGTAGTTGGGCGTCCACCTCCCCGCGCTGCGCCTCGTCCGAGAGCTGCAGCACCGCGCTACGGACGAACTCCTTGCCCGCAACTGCGGCGCGTTCCAGAACGGCGCGCTCAGCCGCGGGGAGCCGGTCGAGTCGGGCAGCCAGCAACGCATGGATTGACGGCGGGATCGAATCGGCGGAACCCCCCTCGGCAAGCATGGCCGCCATCTGTTCCACGTAGAGCGGGTTGCCTTCGGCGGCCTCTTTGATGCGCCCGCGCGCTTCGGTGTCCAGCGGCCACTCCTGACCGAGCTCATCGAGCAAGGCATCGGCTTCTTCATCGGTCAGCGGTTCGAGGACCAGTCCGGTTGCGTTCGCCGTTGTCAGCCAGCCGGGCCGTTCTTCGATCAGATCAGGACGCGCCAGGCAGAGCAGCAAAACGGGCGCGTCGTGTATCCAGCCTGCGAGGTACTCGAGCAGGTCGAGCAGCGTCGGTGCTGCCCAGTGGATGTCCTCGACCATGACGACAAGTGGTTGCTCGCGTGCGACCTCCTCGAACAGGCGCCGCACGGCCCAGAACATCTCGCCGCCGGCGGCCGTCGTGCTGGTCGGGCCGACTGCGCTCAGGACTCTCTGGGTGACCAGCTCCGCGTCGTCTGAACCGGCGAGGATCTGGCGGACACCGTCATCGCTGCCCAGCATCCCGATGATCTGTACGAGCGGCCAGAAGGTGATGCCTTCTCCATAAGGCAGACACCGGCCTGTGAGCGTGCGTGCGTTCTCTCGAACGCTGTGGCAAAGCTCTGCGGCCAGCCTGGACTTGCCGATGCCCGCGGGACCGACGACAGTGACGAGGCGGCAGGCACGTTTGGAGACGGCAGTCGCGAAAGCTTCGCGAAGCAGGCGCAGCTCGTCGGCGCGACCAACGAGCGGCGCGTCTAGACGCCGGGCGTACGCGGGCGCGCCCTCGATCACGCCGAGGACATTCCAGGCGACGACCGGGCCACTCTTTCCTTTGACCGTCAGCTCGTCGCGTGGCTCGAGCAACGCCGCGTTCCCGACGAGTCGGCGCGTTCCGTCGCCGAGGAGGATCTCGCCGGTCCGCGCGGCTTCCTCGAGCCGCTTCGCAACGTTGACGGGATCGCCGGTCACGAGCATCTGCCCGCCGGTGCCGTCCCCGGCTACGACCTCGCCGGTGTTGACGCCGACCCGGATGCCGATGTGCACGCCGAGCTCGCGCTCCAGCTCCTCATTGAGCTGGGCAAGAGCGGCGCGCAGCTCGGTGGCCGCCCGTACCGCGCGCAAGGCGTCGTCCTCGTGCAGCTCGGGGATCCCGAAGACGGCCATCACGGCGTCGCCGATGAACTTCTCCACCGTGCCTCCGTGGCGCTCGAGCACCTCGGACATCCGCTCGAACCATCGCGACATGACCTGCCGCAGGATCTCGGGGTCGAGCCGCTCTCCGAGCGGAGTCGAATCGGCCACGTCTGCGAAGAGGACGGTGACCGTTCTACGGCTTACGGTCATGTCCTGAGTGTAGGACTCGGTTCTCGACGCGCCTAGCCGGACGCGGCACGAACCCGCTGGAACAGGCCGGTTTCGCCAGGCGACGCGTCCTTGCGGATACCTCAGAGCAGGACGCGTGTTTGCGCCGCGTGCCACCCCAGGGCCAGCGCGTCGAAGCGTTCGGCGGCCCGGCTGATCATCTCCTCGTCTTCGCGAACGACTCCGAGCGCTCGCAGCGCGAATGGCTCCATGTACATCCCGTGGCGTATGAGCGGCGGAGCTTCATGCTCCAGCGTCGTGCGGTCGCGCGCGGCCGCGAGTGCATCCATCCGAGCCGCGGCGACCGGAAGCGCGAACCACGTCTGAAGGTCGTAGTCGTTGAACGGGGGCACGATTGCAAGCGCCTCGTCGACGGCGCCCCGAAGCAGTGCCAGTTGAGCAAGTGGTGCGGCGACAATGAACTCGTAGCCCTCCGTCATCACGTCCTGGGCTCGCTGCTCGTAATAGGTCGCAGTCTCTGCGTCGCCGCGATGTGCCGCCGCAAGCGCGGTGAGTAGGAGGGAGCGGGCGTTACGGATGCAGGGGGTGGAGACGTTGTCGTCGACAATCGTCTCCGTTCGCTCGCCGAGGGCGGCGATCTGCTCCCAGCCGCCGGCGAGCTCCTCGACCTCGAGCACAACGGCAACTCCGTGTAACCGGTGGTGCGGCGACAGCGGCTCTACCACTTCGTCGTGCACCGCTGCGAGTCGCCTCGCCTCTTCGAGCCTGCCCACGACGCAATACGCGGGGATGGCGAGCTCGTAGACGTCGGAGATGTGGTCGGGGTCACTGAGCTCGCCGACGAGCTGCAGCCGGTCCTCCGCCAGGCGCAGAGCCTCGACGTATTCGCCGTCTGCGAAAGCGGTGACCGTGCGTGCACCGAGGGCGTGTGACTGCAACTCCCGGTTCCCCAGCCGCTCCGCCAGCGCGCTCGCCTCCTCGGCGGAGTCGCGCATGCCTTTGCGGCTCCAGAAGCAACGCGCTATCAGCGCCTTTGCGCGCGCTTCGCTCTCCGGGTCCGCGAGCGCGAGGGCCTGCTCGATCCAGCCCGAGACGAGCTCCTCATCGGGCCGTCTCCGCCACATCCCGGAGCGGATCGCGGTCTGCAGCGAGAGGTCGGCGTACGAGTTGGCGCACTTCTCGCGGTCTTCGCACACGGCCAGTGACCGCTGCATTGCCGTCCAGAACTCCTCGCCCTCGAACTTGAACGCATGGGCGAGACCGATCTTGCGCCAGAGCTCCGATTGGTGGAGGTCGTCCGGCTCGAGCTCGACCGCGCGCTGAAGAAGCGCGAGTGCGTCGTCGAGCTCGTACCGGCCCACCGCTAGGTCGCCCGCACGCTCGAGCCACGTGACAGCGTGTGAGCGCAATCGCCCCAGCTCCTCTGCCCCGTCCTCCCAGGCCAGGTCGGCATCCTCTGGGCGGACAGCCTCGGCAAAGTGATGCGCGAGGAGCGGAACATGTTCGTCGCGGCCTCCGCCGAGGCGAAGGATCCAGTCGGCGAAGCCCGCGTGGAGGCGAGCACGCCGAGGCTTGGTGAGGCCTCCGTATGCGACCTCGCGCGTGAGCGCATGCTTGAAGACGTACTCGACTTCGCCCTCGAGCGAGGAGGCGGACCGCCGGCGGATGAGGTCCCGGCTCTCGAGCACTCTGAGATCCGGATCGGGTCCTTCGACCAGCTCGTAGATCGGACTGGTCCAGAAGACGCGGCCGATCACGGCCGCGGCCTGTAGTGCTGCCTTCTCCGAGTCGTCCAAGAGGTCGATCCGCGCAGCGAGGACGGCCTGCACCGAATCCGGGATCTCGAAGCCCGCGGGCAGGTCATCCGCGCGCCAGCGTCCGTCTCGGCGTTCGAGCACGCCCCCGTCGATAAGACTGCCGAGCACCTCCTCGACGAAGAACGGATTGCCCTCGGCGCGCTCGACGATGAGCTCGCGGACCGAGGCCGGCAGGTCGAACTCGAGTAGCCCGTCGACGAGGGACCCGGCAGCCTCCGACGCGAGCGGCTCCAGCCAGACCGTCTCGGTGTCGATGCGGCTGTCCCATGCAGTACGCCCGTCGAAGAAGTCGGGACGTGCTGTCGTGATCAACAGGAGCGGACCGGTCACCTCCTGGGCGAGTCGCTCGATGAGGTCGAGCAACGGGGGCTCAGCCCAGTGCACGTCCTCGACGAGTACCACCACCGGCCGCTCGCGTGCCAGCTCGGACAGGAACTCGACCCACCCTGCCTGATGGCGGTCACGGGCCGCGAGTGGATGAAGCTCGAGCGCGAGGTCGAGGCCGAGAGTGAGGCCTAGGATCTCGCGGGTGCCCAGGCGACGACGCACCTCTGCGGGTGAATCGCTTTCGAGGATGCCGAGATGCTCCTTCAGGATCTCGGCCAGCGGCCAGTAGGTGATGCCCTGTCCGTAGGCGAGGCAGCGCCCGGTGCGTCGCACCGGCTCGGGCTCTTCTCCCCCGAGTTGCTCCCAGAGCTCACGCACGAGGCGGGTCTTGCCGACGCCTGCATCCCCAACGACGGTGACCAGGACAGGAGCTTCGAGTTGCACTGCGCGCTGGTACGCGGACCGGAGCCGATCGAGCTCGGCATCACGGCCGACGAACACGCGGGCGAGGCCCCCCAAGCCGCGCGTACGCATCAGCGACAATGCGCGGACCACGCTCCGGCAGCGAACGCCGGCGGGCTTGCCCTTAGCCTCGATGCTTTGGGCGTCGCCGAACTCGAATGCGCCACGCACTGCAGCAACCGTCCGCTCGCCGGCGAGGATCTCCCCTGGCTCTGCCGCCTGCTCGAGGCGCGCTGCGACGTTGACGGCATCCCCGCTGACGAAGGAGCTCGCTGCACGGGCAGGTCCCACCACGACCTCGCCAGTGTTCACGCCGATGCGGAGCCCGAGCCCGCGCTCGACCTTGCGCTGCATCGAGAGTGCTGCGTGCAGCGCACGCTCGGCGTGGTCCTCGAGTGCCTCCGGCGCTCCGAAGGCGGCCATGACCGCATCGCCGGCGAACTTTTCGATCGTCCCGCCGGCTGCCGCGATCTCGGTCTTCATCGCATCGTAGAAACGCGCGAGGCGTGCACGCGTCCGTTCCGGGTCCTGCTCGTCTGCCAGCGCCGTCGAGCCTGTGAGATCGGCGAAGAGGACGGTCACGAGCTTCCGTTCCGACTGCTCGGACATCGCCCAAGTTTGGCTGAGAAACCCGCGTAAGTACACTTCGCGGCCGTGTTCGACACCCTTTCAGACCGGCTCCAGAGCGCTCTCGGCGACCTTCGGGGGCGCGGAAAGCTCGACGAAGAGGCGATCTCCCGCGCCATGCGCGAGATCCGTCTCGCCCTGCTCGAGGCCGACGTCAACTTCGAGGTCGTCAAGCAATTCGTCGCCCAGGTACGCGAGCGCGCCCTCGGGCAGGAGGTTCTGAAGAGTCTCCAGCCGGGCCAGCAGGTCGTGAAGGCTGTCCACGACGAGTTGACCGCCCTGATGGGCACGGGCAGCTCGCAGCTTGCGTTCACGGGCCGGCCGCCGACGGTGATCCTGCTCGCCGGTCTCCAGGGATCCGGCAAGACGACTGCCGCCGCGAAGCTGGCGCTCCTGCTGCGAAAGGAGGGCCGCAGCCCGGGCCTCGTCGCCGCCGACCTGCAGCGGCCCGCCGCGATCGACCAGCTCGAGCAGCTCGGCAAGCAGATCCAGGTTCCCGTCTATCGCGGCGAAGGCACGGATCCGGTCGCGGTCGTGCGCGACGGCGTCCGGCAGCTAACCGAGGACGGGGTCGACACGATCATCCTCGACACGGCGGGGCGTCTCCACGTGGACGAGGAGCTGATGCAGGAGCTCGAGCGAGTCCGCGACGAAGCAAAGCCGGCGAACGTGCTGCTCGTCGTCGATGCGATGACGGGACAGGAAGCCGTCAACGTCGCGCTGGCGTTCCAGGAGCGGATCGCGTTCGACGGCGTCGTGATGACGAAGCTGGACGGCGACGCGCGCGGCGGTGCGGCGCTGTCCGTGAAGGCCGTCACCGGCCGCCCGATCAAGTTGATCTCCGTCGGCGAGAAGCTCGACCAACTCGAGTACTTCCACCCCGACCGGATGGCGTCGCGCATCCTCGGCATGGGCGACGTCCTGACGCTCATCGAGCGCGCCGAGGAAGCGGTCGAGGAAGACGAGCAGAAGGACATGGAAGCCCGGATGATCAAGGGCCAGTTCACCTTCGACGACTTCCTCAAGAGCTACAAGATGCTGCGCCGGATGGGCCCGATCCAGGGCGTGCTGAAGATGATCCCCGGCTTGGGGAAGCAGCTCGAGGGGATGGACGAGGTGGACGAGAAGCAGCTCGGCCGAGTTGAAGCGATCATCCTCTCGATGACCCCGCAGGAGCGGGGACTACCGAAGGTGATCGACGGCTCGAGGCGCCAGCGCATCGCGCACGGATCGGGCACGACGGTGGAGGAAGTGAACCGCCTGATGGACGCGCGGAAGCAGATGGAGAAGCTCATGAAGGGCATGAGCAAGGGCAAGATGCCGGATCTCGGGGCGCTCATGGGCCAGTCGGCGGCGCCTGCCCCGCAGCCCGGGCAGCGAAAAGCGACAAAATCCAACAAACGCAAGAAGCGACAGAAATCCAGGAGGTAGACGTTTGGCCGTACGCATGAGGTTGACGCGAGTCGGATCGAAGAAGAATCCGGTCTATCGCGTCGTCGTCGCCGACTCGCGCTCACCGCGCGACGGCAAGTTCATCGACATCGTCGGGCGCTACAACCCGCAGCACGATCCCTCGCTGATCGAGTTCGACGAGGACAAGGTGAAGGACTGGCTCGGCAAGGGCGCGTTGCCATCCGAAGCTGTGAGCAGGCTGCTCAAGATCAGGAACCTGACGAAGTAGTGGCTGAGCTTCTCGAGTACCTGGCGCGGCAGCTTGTCGACGAGCCGGACGCGGTGCGCGTCGAGCGCGTCGACGGGGCCGACGCCGTCTTGCTTCGCCTCCATGTCGCGCAGGACGATCTCGGCAAGGTGATCGGCAAGCAAGGACGCATCGCGCGCGCGTTGCGCACGATCGTCCGTGCCGGCAGCGTGCGTGAGCATCGCCGCGTGCAGCTCGAGATCGTCGACTAGTCGAGCGGCGGTCCCGTGAACACGTCTGAGACCGTCGTCGTCGGACGTGTCGGCAAGTCGCACGGTCTCGACGGCTCCTTTGTCGTGGAAAATGCAAGCGAGGCGCCCGAGCGCTTCGAGGTGGGGGCAGAGCTGATCGTCGAGGGCGAGCCCGCGAAGGTCGTCACGCGCAGACACGCGCGTGGACGGCCGGTGATCCGGCTCGACCGTCGCGTGCCTCGTGGAGCGCAGCTTGAGGTGCCGCGCGAATCGCTGGCACCGGCGGGCGACGACGAGTACTACGTCTTCCAGCTGATCGGCCTCCGCGTCGAAGAGGAGGGCGGCGACGAGCTCGGCAAGGTGGCGGACGTGGTTCCGGGCGTGGCGAACGACGTGCTCCAGCTCGACTCCGGCCTTGCCTTGCCGATGGTCGAGGATTGCGTCCGCGTGGTTGACCTTGCTACCGGCCGCATCGTCGTCGCGGCCGGTTTCTCACCCGCTAGCTAACCTGGGTCGCTCGCCCGTGCAGCTCGATGTCTTCACTCTCGTTCCGCATGCCTTCGCCTGGCTGACGGAGCAGCGCCCCGTGGCAACCGTCCTCGGGACCGAGCTCGATCTGCGGCTTTTCTCCTACCGCGACAGCACGCCGCTGCGCGCGGCACAGGTCGACGACGAGCCCTACGGCGGTGGCGCGGGCATGGTGCTGCGGGTCGATGTCGTCGCAGCTGCGCTCGACGCGGTGTACGACGGCGTGCCCGACCAGCGTGTGATCGCACTCACACCGCAGGGCCGGCAGTTGACGCAGGACGTCGTCGAGGAGCTCGCCGACGAGGACCGGCTCACGCTGCTGTCCGCCCGCTTCGAAGGATTCGACGAGCGCGTCGTGCAGCATCTTGCATCCGACGCGATCTCGATCGGGCCCTACGTCCTCTCGAACGGCGACCTTCCCGCGATGGTTCTCGTCGACGCGATCGCGCGCAGGCTCCCCGGCGCGATCAAGGAAGAGTCGGGAACATTCGAGAGTTTCTCCTCCGAGCTCGACGGCGGCCTGGAGTATCCCCATTACACGCGCCCCCCCGACTTCCGCGGCTGGCGCGTTCCGGAGATCCTGCTGTCGGGCGACCACGCAAAGATCGCGGACTGGCGACGGGAACAGAGCCGGCGGCGGACCGTCACGTGAGCGACCACTACGCGTTGCTCGGCGTGCGGCCCGATGCGTCGCCGCAAGAGATCGAGTCCGCCTACCGTCGCGGCGCACTCGAGCTCGGGTATCAGGATGGTGCCTGGCGTGAGCTGAGAGACGCCTACGACGTGCTGCGCGATCCGGACGAGCGCGCGAGGTACGACACCGAGCGGGATGGATTCGGCCCGCCGAAGGCCCCGCAGAAGAAGACTCACAATCCGCTCGACCGCCTGTTCCCGAATCTCCCGCACGGGTGGCGGGTCGCGATCGACTGGGTTGTGACGATTGCGGGAGCCGTTGCGATCGTCCTGGCGATCAAGGCTTGGGTCGTGAATCCGTACCGCATCCCGTCCTCGTCGATGGAGCCGACGCTGCATTGCGCGCGTCCCGCCGTGGGCTGCGAGGCGCGCACCTCCGACCGGGTGCTGGCGAACCGCTTCATCTACCACTTGCGCGAACCGAAGCGCAGCGAGATCGTTGTCTTCCTGACGCCGAAACTGGCGCTCCAGGAGTGCGGGTCACAGGGGACCTTCGTGAAGCGGCTGATCGGCCAGCCCGGCGACGTGTGGGAGGAGCGGAGCGGCGTCGTCTACATCAACGGGAAGAGGCTGAACGAGCCGTACATCCAAGCAACCCGGCGCGACTCCCAGACCCTCACCTTACGGGACATCCCGCCCACTAACACGTACACCCGGATCCCGAAGAACTACTACCTGATGATGGGAGACAACCGCAGCTCGTCGTGTGACTCCCGCCGCTGGGGCCTGGTCCCCCGCAAGAACCTGATCGGCAAGGTCTTCGCGACTTACTGGCCGCCGAGCCGGATCTCCTTCCACTGACCCCTTAGTGGCTCTGAGCCACCAAGTCGTCCTTTCGCTAGGATTCCGCCCCGGCCTTCGGGTTCCCCTCTTATGAGCAAGGTGATCGAGACACTCGAGCGCGCCCAGTTGCGCGACAACATCCCGCAGTTCAAAGCGGGGGACACGGTTCGCGTCCATTTCAGGGTGATCGAGGGCCAGAGGCAGCGCATCCAGGTCTTCGAGGGTGTCGTGATCAAGCGCCAGGGCTCGGGCGCCCGCGAGACGTTCACAGTCCGCAAGCAGTCGTTCGGCGTCGGGGTCGAGCGTACGTTCCCGCTGCATACGCCGAAGATCGAGAAGATCGAGGTCGCGGCCGTCGGCGACGTGAACCGCGCGAAGCTGTACTACCTCCGCGGGAAGGTCGGCAAGAAGGCCCGCATCCGCGAGCTGCGCCAGGACGTCGTCCGCGCACCGAAGGGCGCAAAGCCCGTCGAGCCGGAAGTCGCTGCGACCCAGAACGAGCCCGAAGAGTAGGACGGGAGGGGCCCGGAGGCTGCGGGTAAAGACGGAGGCGCGGGCAAAGCAGCACCTCCTTATGGAGGCATCGCAAGCGATGCCTCAGCGACGTTTCCGCAGAGACGCCCGAAGAGCCCGCCGAATAGGCAGCTAACCTCGGCGGGGTGGCGCCCACGAGAACAGGCCAGAAACTCCTGAAGTTCGACCGGCAGCTCGGGGCGCGGCTGGTTGCGGGAACGGACGAGGCGGGTCGTGGCTGTCTGGCCGGGCCGCTGGTGGTTGCCGGCGTGCTGCTCGACTACGGCTGCCTACGGGACCATAAGGTCCGTCCGCTCGGATTCCTCAACGACTCGAAACAGTGCTCGCCGGAGCGGCGAGAGGAGCTCTTTCGCGCAGTGCTGGGGTGCGCCGAGCAGATCGTCGTCCGGGTGATTCCGCACGGGGCGATCGACCGCAACGGGCTGCACAAATCGAACCTGGCCGCGATGCGCGAGATCCTCCACGCACTCTCGCCGCCCGCGGAAGCATGTCTCGTCGACGGCTTCCGCCTCGGGCCGACGGCGCCTCCTCACCAGGCCGTCATCGACGGTGACGAGAAGAGCGCCGCGATCGCCGCGGCCTCGATCGTCGCCAAGGTGACGCGCGACCGGGTGATGCGGAGGATGGACGCGCTCTTCCCGCACTACG
>JALYST010000156.1 GCA_030854665.1 Actinomycetota bacterium | reverse complement strand
CGGAGCGTGTAAAGCTCTTCGCCGGTGAACTCGTCGCGCTGCGACTGGAGGGGCACACCCAGCGCAAGGAGCTCGGCGCGGTCGGAGTAGAAGCGCCGGGCGAAGGCCTCGTCGGACATCTCGGAGTAACCCTCGACGTTCGACTTCACGTCCCGCGCGGTCAGAAGCCGTCGCTCCGCCATCAGATAGGCGACGAGCGACAGCTGACGGATCAGCTTGTCGGTGTCGTGAGACACGAGGCGAATCTACCGCACTGACTGCAGGCCCCGACGTCCAGCGCCACTGGTCGAGCCGGCGGACGAACCCGTGGTGAAGGGGATTGTTGAGGATGTACTCGACCGTCGCCTCGTACTGATCGTCCGACTCGATCACCTTTGACCAGTAGCGGCGGCCGAAGACGTGATCCTTCCTCTTGTGTCGCTCGTTGAAGGCGCGGGCGTAACCGCCGTTCAGGTCCCGCATCCCGTCGGCGAGGTTCGGCAGCGGGGTCTCGACGAGGAGGTGGTAGTGGTTTCCCATCAGGCAGCGCACGTGGGTGCGCCAGCCGTACCGCCGTTCCACGCGGCGCAGGATGTGGAAGAAGACGATTCGGTCTCCATCGTCCAGCACGATCGGCGCGTGGTTGTTGCCGCGGATCCCGACGTGGTAGTAGGCACCGGCCTCGAGGTGACGGAGGGCGCGTCCCATCTTCCGAAAGTAGCGCTACGAAGACCCACTTATTCCGCGAGTGACGCTTTCGCCCCACCTCCGACTCGGCCCCGTCACGTGCCAGGCACGAGACTGGGGACGACGGAGCACCGCCTCGATGGACAAGGCTCGGCGGGGCGCCTTTGGGTTAGGGGCTAGGCCGCGACTTTGGAGCGCTCGAGGTGCTGGTGCGACGGGCAATAGTCGCGCTCCGGAAGGGGCGTGCGCTGGCACGGCTTGCCTTTGCGCGTCGTCGCCCGGCAGCGAGCGACGCCGCCGTCCAGGGCTCCTGCCTCGATCTGCTCCTCGATGAAGGCCACCGCGGCGGCCACGCCTTCCTTAACCGCCCATGCGACTTCCGCCTGCACCGTGATCGGGAAGTAGCGACGGATGTCCTGGAAGAGCGCGCGGTCGGGCTTGGCGAAATAGAGCGGGTCTTTCGCGAGCCGTTCCATCGTCTGCTCGCACTGTTCCAGGACAGAACGGCGGTACTCGAGATGCAGCTCGGGGGCCACATACGGGTCGATGAGATCCTTAATCGACCTGTAGATGGCTCTCGAGTATTGATACATGCAGGCTTGAAGCTGAGCGGTGTACTCCTCGATCAAAGTATCTCTAGCAGCCATTAATCCCCCGCAAAGCTTTGTTAACCCGCAGTAAATCGTGGTCGGCCCGCATGCCTTCGCGGCGGAGTCTATAGGAGCAAGGCCCCTGTTACAAAGTCCGGGCCTTCGTTGCCTACGCTGAGAACGGTCTAGCGGGTGATCTGCCGCACGTAGGCGGCGCCGAAACCCTTGGCATTCGCGGCCGCCTGGGCCCGATCGGCTTGCCCGCGGGAGTCGTAGATCCCGCTAAAGACCACGGAATAGCCGGGGTGGAGGCTCGAATACCGGCTCGAATCCAGGACACCGACCTGTGGGAGACCCGCCCTGGAAGCCGACCGGGCCCGCTCGAGAGCGAGTGCTCGCCCGCTCGAGCTTGCTGGGATCGACTCGAGCACCACGGTGTAGCCGCTCTGCCCGGCCGGCCACGCCGTCAATGCTCCCAGCCGGGGCGCGGTGGTTGTCGCCGGAGGTGGGGCGGTGGGGGTCGAAGGGGCCCCGGAGGGAGTGCCGCTCGGGACCGACGGCAGGGCCACGGTCGCAGTTTGGGGCGCCGTCGTCGGGGAGTGTGGGACTCCACCCTGGGTCGCCACAAGCGTGGTGTTCTCCGCGCCGGCATCGGCGAGGACGATGGCCGCCGTCGCGCCCGCGACCGCAATCAGAAGGAAGAGCAGGACCGACCAGATCCAGTCCCCGGGATACCAGGAAAACCGCTGCTGCCACGCTCCTGCGAGCCGGCCGAAGACGCCGCCTGCGGGTTGGAGATGCTGGCCGCACTCGAGGCAGTACTCCTGGTCGGGGCCAGACGTCGTACCGCACCGCGGGCACAAGGGCACCTGAGGCGGGACGGCCGGCGTGCTCATTGCTCCCAGCGTTCGTGCGCGGGTGTCGGGAGCGCCTCGAGCAGCTCGGCTTGCGGCTCCACCGCCGCGGCCTCCGACTGCTGAGCCGGCGTGACCGCCTTCCCACAGACCGCACAGAACTTCGCGTCCGCGGCCAGCGCGCCGCCGCACTGCGGGCAGCCGACCACCGGCGGGGTGGCTGCCGCCGGCCGGCCGCAGTTGGCACAGAAGTGCGAGCTCCAAACCAGCGGAGCGCCGCACGCACACCTGGCCGCCGGGGCCGCACGCCTGACGGAGACAGCCGCCGCAAGCAGCGTGTCGAGCTCCTGCAGGCGCTCGTCGAGCGCGATCAGCTCGTCGCAGCGCTCGACCAGCAGGTCCTGACGGAACTGGTCGCGGCGGAACATCTCGAGCATGAGGCCGCCGAGGTCGCGCAGTCGCTCTTCGCGAACGCGAAGCAGCGCGCGCCGCTCCTTCCTGAGCTGGCCCGGGTGCGGGAGTGTTCGGCGCTGCGGGCCGCTCGGAGGGACGCCCGCGACCACCCGCTCATCCTTGCGGCGGAAGCGTGCAAGCAGCGAAAGCCGCGCCACGCGAATCAATGTAACAGCGGGGTGTGATGCCCTAGGGCTGGCGCGGTGAGGCGGCTCTCCGGCCGAAGCCGGCGACGAACAGGACGAACAGGACGATCGCGACCGCGCCGATCGCGATCCCGAAGATCCAGCCTCCGAACAGGGACACGACGATGGCGACGACCACCAAGGCGAGGACGAGTCCGATCATGCGCCCACGATTCCCGCCGCGCCTGGAGCGAAACTACGGCAGGTCGACGACTACGAGGCGCTCTTCGGTCATCTCGTGGACGGCGTAGTGCGGGCCCTCGCGCGTGTTGCCGGAATCTTTGACCCCGCCGTAGGGCATCTGGTCGGAACGGAACGTCGGCGCCTCGTTGACGGTGACGCCGCCGAACTCCAGCTCCTGCGCCGCCCGCAGCGCGTTCTCCAGGCTGGCGGTGAAGATGCCGGCCTGGAGCCCGTAGCGGGTGCCGTTTGCAAGCTCGATCGCCTCGTCGATGGAGTCGACTGCGGTCACCGTGCAGACGGGTCCGAAGATCTCCTCGCAGGAGACTTCGTCCTCGGGTCCGGGGTTCGCGATCACCGTCGGCCGGATCAACTCGCCCTCCAGCTCGCCGCCGGTCAGCACCTGTCCGCTGCTCGCCTTGATCCATTCGAGGATCCGCTCGCGCGCGTCCTCGTCGATGACGGGGCCAACGTCCGTGTCCTCGTCGGCCGGGTCGCCAATTTTCAGCGCCTCGACGAGCGGGACGAGCTGCTGCACGAACTCGTCGAACGCAGTGCGCTCCACGTAGACCCGCTGCACAGAGATGCAGCTCTGGCCCGCGAAGGCGAACGCGTTCTGCGAGACCTTCGTCGCCGCTGTCGTCACGTCCGCGTCGGCCGCGACGATCAGCGGCGTTGCGTTGCCGAGCTCGAGGTTAACGCGTTTCTTCGGTGCGCGCTCCTTCAACTTCCAGCCGACGCCGCTCGAGCCCGTGAACGTGATCAGCCTGACGCGTTCGTCCTCGACCAGGACGTCCCCGATCTCGGCCGCCGGACCGACGAGTACGTTGAGCCAGCCCGGAGGAAGCCCGGCCTCCTCCTCGAGCTCCGCAAGCAACAGCGCCGAGAGGGGCGTCTGGCTCGCCGGCTTGAGCACGACCGCACAGCCCGCGGCCAGGGCCGGTGCGATCTTGTGCGCGACGAGGTTGAGCGGAAAGTTGAACGGGCTGATCGCGCCGACGACGCCGATCGGGCGGCGCAGGGTGAAGGCGAGCTTCCCTTCGCCCGCCTGCGCGGCGTCCATCGGGACCA
>JALYST010000137.1 GCA_030854665.1 Actinomycetota bacterium | reverse complement strand
CTACCGCATGCGCCCTTCGGCTGGGACATCTCGACCCCGCACTGGCTCTACTACGAAGCGTGGGTGACGGCGGCAATCCTGTTCGTCGTCGCCTGGGTACTCGTGCGGGGAAGGGTCGGACGTGCCTGGCGCGCCATCCGTGACGGCGAGATCGCCGCGGTTTCATCAGGGGTCAGCCCGGCTGTCTACAAGACGCTGGCGTTCGGCATCTCGGCGGCGTATGCCGGGGTCGCCGGCGCCCTGTTCGCGATCCAGGCCTCGTACATCAATCCGGACACCTTCCCGGTAACGCTCTCGATCCTCCTCCTGGCGAGCGTCGTCATCGGCGGCCTCTCCTCCCTGTCCGGCGTGATCGTCGGCGCTCTCGTCCTGGAGTTCTTGCCCATCTACGCCCAGGCGCCTCCCGTCCTGCACCTGAATTTCGCGAAGCAGGCCGGCCCGGTGGTCTTCGGGGTCGTCCTGATGGTGATCGTGCTCCTGATCCCGGGCGGCGTGGCCAGCCTCGTTCGGCGAATCACCCGGCCCTTGACGGCAGCCCTTGCCCGGAAAGCCTGAGCTTGACAGCCTTGCTGGGGGTGAGGCCAACAATGCTCCGACCAGAAGGTGCGACAATCAACAAACCACTCGAGCGGTCGTCGCATACGAGTACGAAGCTGAATTCGGAGGAGGAGGGAACTCGTGAACAGAGCGCTACTTGCGCTTGCGGCCGTTCTCACAGCGCTGGCCGTGAGCATCCCTGGGGCATTCGGACGCACGCAGGAAGCCGCGGCACCGACGGCGACGCCGGGCATCACGGCGACGACGATCACGATCGGCGGGACCTTCCCGCTGAGCGGGCCGGCGTCGCTCTATGCGCCGATTCCCCGCGGCATGGAGGCCTACTTCAACTTCATCAATAACCGCAAGGGGAAGGACGGGAAGAAAGGCGTCGGGGGACGCCAGATCATCTGGAAGTACTACGACGACGGGTACAACCCCGCCCAGACGGTGCAACTGACGAACAAG
Source organism: Actinomycetota bacterium (assembly GCA_030854665.1). Lineage (GTDB taxonomy): Bacteria > Actinomycetota > Thermoleophilia > Gaiellales > Gaiellaceae > 3-1-20CM-4-69-9. The sequence continues at coordinate 4,658 of JALYST010000137.1, read as the reverse complement.
CTGATCCTCGAGGACAAGATCTTCGCCGACGTCGGCGCGCTCGGCACGGAGCACAACCAGGCGATTCGCCCGCTCCTGAACGACCGGAAGATCCCGCAGATTCTCGTCTCCACGGGCGCGAGCTACTGGGGTCTTCAGTACAAGCAGTTCCCGTGGACGATGGGCTGGCAACCGGACTACATCGCCGAGGGACGCGCCTACGGTGAGTGGATCAGGAAGAACGCACCGAGTGCGAAGATCGCGATCTTCTACCAGAACGACGACTACGGCAAGGACTACCTGCGCGGCGTGAGGATCGGCCTCGCCGCCAAGAAGAGCCTGGTCGTTTCCGAGCAGACCTACGAGATCACCGACACGAGCTACGCGTCGCAGCTGACGCGGCAGAAGGCCTCGGGTGCAGATACCTGGATCTTGCTGTCGACGCCGACGCCGACCGTTCGTGCGATCGCGACGGCCAAGGCACTGAACTGGAAGCCAAGCACGATCGTGATCAACTCGGTGTCCGCGATCGACACGGTCATGGCGGCGGCGGTGGCGCGCGCTGGTGCGGAGTTCGTCGACGGGGCGATCAGCACGACCTACCAGAAGAGTGTCTCAAACCCAACATACGCAAACGATGCAACGGTGAAGCAGTACCGGTCACTGCTCGCGAAATACGGACCCAGCGGCGCCGATTCGAACAACCAGTTCTACTTCTACGGGTTCGCGAAGGCGCATGACGTGGTGCGCCTGCTCTACCTGGCCGGAAAGAACCCAACACGAGCGTCGCTCATGCGAGCAACGCAACACATGAACTGGACGAATCCCTACTTGCTCAAGGGAATGACGGTGAAGACGAGCAAGACCGACCGTTTCCCGATCTCGCAGATACGGCTCACCCGATACATCGGCGGGACGTTCACCGAGTTCGGACCCCTGATCAAGGGACGCTGAACGATCGCACTGTGGGCCGGCGAATCCACGCCGGCCCCGCGCTCCTCGATGGACTTCTCTCTCACCCCCGAACAGGAGCTGATCCGGGCCTCCGCGCGCGAGTTCTGCGAACGGGAGATCGTTCTTCACGCCCGAGACTGGGACCGGGCGGAAGAGCTCGACCGCGGACTAGTCACCAAGCTCGCCGCCGCGGGCTACCTCGGCGCGACGATTGCGGAGGAGTACGGCGGCATGGGCCTGGACACGGTCTCGTACTGCCTGCTGATGGAAGAGCTCGGGCGCGCCGACTCCTCGGTGCGCGGAATCGTCTCCGTGAATCTCGGCCTCGTCGGGAAGACGATCGCGAAGTGGGGAACCGACGAGCAGAAGAGCGAGTGGCTGCCGCAACTGGCGTCGGGCGACGCGCTCGGGTGCTACGCGCTCACCGAGCCAGGCTCGGGGTCCGATCCCGCGAGCCTCGTGACACGCGCCGAGCGTGATGGCGCCGACTGGGTGCTTTCCGGCTCGAAGATCTTCATCACCCTCGGCAGCTGGGCCGGTCTCGCACTCGTCTTTGCCCGCAGCAGCGGTGAAGGCGCCCGCGGTCTGACGTGCTTTCTGGTGCCGACGGACACGGCCGGATTCTCGGCCTCCCCGATCAAAGGCAAGCTCGGGCTGCGGGCGCAAGACACTGCCGAGGTGTTTCTCGACGGTGTCCGAATCCCGGCTTCGAGCCGTCTCGGCGCGGAGGGCGACGGCTTCAAGGTGGCGATGTCGGCCCTCGACAACGGCCGCATCTCACTTGCTGCAGGTTGCGTGGGGATCGCGCAGGGCTGCCTCGATGCGTGCGTCAGCTACGCAGGAGAGCGGCGTCAGTTCGGCAAGACGATCTCGTCCTTCCAGCTCGTGCAGGAGCTGCTGGCCGACATGGCGGTCGAGCTCGAAGCGGCGCGACTTCTGACCTGGCGCGCTGCGCTCCTGGCCGACTCGGGGGAACGCCACACACTCGAGTCCTCCATCGCGAAGTACTACGCGAGCGAAGTCTCGGTCCGGGCCGCGAACGCGGCCGTTCAGGTGCACGGCGGTTACGGGTACGTGGACGAATATCCGGTCGGCAAGTATCTTCGTGACGCGCGTGTGACGACGCTGTATGAAGGAACGAGCCAAATTCAGAAGCTCATCATCGGACGGGCGCTCACCGGCGAGAGCGCCTTCACTTAGGGAGACGAGAATGCCCAATCTGGACGGAAAGGTCGCGGTCGTCACCGGCGCGGGTCGCGGGATCGGCCGAGAGCACGCGCTCGCGCTCGCGCAGGCAGGTGCAAAGATCGTCGTCAACGACCTCGGCGCGTCACTGGCGGGCGAGGGCGCCGACACCGGCCCGGCGCACGACGTCGTACGGGAGATCGAAGCGCTCGGCGGCGAAGCGGTTGCGGACAGCGAGAACGTCGCCGACTTCGTCGGCGCGAAGCGCCTGATCGACGGCGCAGTCGCCGCATTTGGCCGCCTGGACATCCTTGTCAACAACGCCGGAATCCTGCGCGACCGCATGCTCGTCAACATGGAAGAGCACGAATGGGATGCGGTGATCGACGTGCATCTGAAAGGCCACTTTGCGCCGACGCGGCATGCCGCGGCCTACTGGCGCGAGCTCTCGAAGGCGGGCAACCAGATGGCCGCGCGCGTGATCAACACATCGAGTCCCTCCGGTGTCTTCGGCAACGTCGGCCAGCTGAACTACGGCGCCGCGAAAGCCGGGATCGTCGGCTTCACGCTGATCGCCGCCCAGGAGCTCCAGCGATACGGAGTGACCGTGAATGCGATCGCGCCGAATGCGCGAACACGTATGACCGAGGCTGCCTTCGGAGAGATCCCGCCGCCCGACGACGGTTTCGACGCTGCGGACCCGGCGAACAACTCACCGATCGTCGTTGCGCTCTGCGCGGACGAGGCCCAGGGCATCACCGGTCAGGTGTTTTTCGTCTACGGCGGAGTCGTCAACATGCTCAACGGCTGGGAAGCCGGCGAACTGTTCGCAAGCGACGAGCGCTGGGACCCGGCTGCCTTGCTGCAGGAGCTCCGCGACCGCCTGCCGGACGGGGCGGCGCCCCCCGGAATGCTCGCCTCGATGCACCAGGCCGGCGGACAATCGATGAGGGAGCGATGAAGACGAGATGACGACGACGCTGACGATCGCAGAGCTCGAGCAGGCGGGCGAGCGCGAGCTGGGGACGAGCAACTGGCACGAGATCACGCAGCAACAGATCAACCTCTTCGCGGAGGCAACCGGCGACCACCAGTGGATTCACGTCGATCCTGAAGCTGCCGCGAATGGCCCGTTCGGGACGACCGTCGCCCACGGGTACCTGACCCTGTCGATGCTGCCGATGCTGCTCAGCGAGGTGGTCTCGGTCAGCGACGCTGTCATGGGCGTCAACTACGGGACCGAGAAGATCCGCTTCACGAGCCCAGTGCCCTCGGGCTCACGCGTGCGTTTGCACGGGAAGCTCCTCCGCGCCGAGCGCCGCGGCCCAGGCGTGATCTGGCATGTCGGCATCCAGGTCGAGGTCGAGGGGCAGGAGAAGCCTGCGCTCGTCGGCGAGGTCGTCTACATGGCGGCGGGAGCAACCGATGCCTGAAGCGGTGATCGTCGCTGCGACCCGAACGCCGATCGGTCGCGCGCGCAAGGGCTCGCTCGTCGATGCGCGTCCCGACGATCTCGCCGCGTTCGCGATCGACTCCGCGTTGAAGCAGGTGCCCGAGCTCGACCGCTCCGAGATCGTGGACGTCATGGTCGGCTGCGGCTTTCCGCAGGACAAACAAGGGATGAACCTTGCGCGGCGTGTAGCCCTGCTCGCGGAGCTCCCGGAAACCGTGCCCGGTACGACTGTCAACCGGTTCTGCGCGTCGAGCTTGCAGACGATCCGCATGGCGTTCCATGCGATTCGCGCCGGCGAGGGCGACGCGTACGTCGCCGCGGGCGTCGAATCGATCACGCAGGTCGACGGCTATCCGAAGGATGCCGAGGAGTTGCACCCGAAGCTCTTCGGCGACGACGCGCCGATCGCGAACGTCTACATCCCGATGGGCCTCACGGCGGAGAACGTCGCCGAGCAGTGGAACGTGTCGCGCGAGGACATGGACCGCTTCGCCCAGCAGTCGCAGGAACGTGCGGTCGCCGCGCAGCAGTCCGGGTTCTTCGAGCGGGAGATCACGCCCTGGGACGGCGTCGCGAAAGACGACGGGCCACGAGCAGACTCGACGCTCGAGAGGCTCTCGCAGCTCGAGCCCGCGTTCAAGCCGGGCGGCAAGGTGACGGCGGGCAACTCCTGTCCCTTGAACGACGGCGCGGCGGCGATCGTCGTCATGAGCGACACGCGCGCGCGTGAACTGGGGATCACGCCCCTCGCCCGAATCATCGCGTCCTCGGTGTCGGGCGTAGCGCCGGAGATCATGGGTGTCGGCCCGATCGAAGCGGTGCGTAAGGCGCTGAAGCAGGCCGGGATGACGATCGCCGAGGTCGACGTGGTCGAGTTGAACGAGGCGTTCGCGGCGCAGGTGATTCCCGTCTGCAGCGAGATCGGAGTCGACCCCTTCAGCGACAAGCTCAATCCGCACGGTGGCGCGATCGCGCTCGGCCACCCGTACGGAATGACCGGCGCGCGGATCATGAACACGCTGCTGAACGACCTGCAGACGCTCGACAGGACGATCGGCGTCGAAACGATGTGCGTCGGCGGCGGCCA
>JALYST010000111.1 GCA_030854665.1 Actinomycetota bacterium | reverse complement strand
GTCGTCGTTGCGGATGCGGTAGCACGGAGCCGGGGTCGAGCGCTCGGCGGCAATCTGTTCCCCGAGCTCGCCGCCCACGGCGACCGGCTTCTCCGCGCCGACGTAACGAAGCGGTTCACCGTGCAGGGGTGCGAGCAGGCCGTCGAGGTTCAGCAAGCCGGCACGTCCATTGGCTTGACGCCGCTGCAGAAGATCGGCGCGTCCGACGGCCTCGTCGAAGCTCCGCAGTCCAACTGCTGCGAGCTGACGGCGCACCTCTTCGGACACGAGCAGGAGGTAGTTCTCGACCATCTCCGGAGTCGCCGCGAACTTCGCGCGCAGCTCCGGGCGCTGCGTCGCGATCCCGACGGGACAGCTGTCGACGTGACAGGTACGGACCATCAGGCACCCCTCGGCGAGGAGCAGGGCCGTGCCGAAGCTCACCTCGTCTGCGCCGAGGAGCGCGGCGACGACAACGTCGCGGCCGGTCTTGATCCCGCCGTCCAGACGCAAGCGCACGCGTCCACGCAGGCCGTTGGCAACGAGCATGCGCTGCGTGTCCACGAGGCCGAGCTCCCACGGGATGCCCGCGTTCTTGATCGACGAGAGCGGGCTCGCGCCGGTGCCCCCGTCGGCCCCGGCGATGTGGACGACGTCCGCGAGCGCCTTGACGACGCCTGCCGCAACGAGCCCGACCCCGGCCTCCGCGACGAGCTTGACCGACACGTCAGCGTCGGGGTTCACCTGCTTGAGGTCGAAGATCAGCTGCGCAAGGTCCTCGATCGAATAGATGTCGTGGTGCGGCGGCGGGGAGATGAGCGCAACGCCCGGCTGTGTGTGGCGCAGGCGCGCGATCTCGGCCGTCACCTTGTGACCGGGCAACTGGCCGCCCTCGCCGGGCTTCGATCCCTGCGCGATCTTGATCTGGAGCTCGGAGGCGAAAGCCGCGTACTCCGCTGTGACGCCGAAGCGTCCCGAGGCGATCTGCTTGATGCGTGAGTTCCGATCGGTCCGGAAGCGCGCCGGATCCTCCCCACCCTCGCCGCAGTTGGAACGGGCCCCGAGATTGTTGAACGCGCGCGCGATCGTCTCGTGCGCCTCGGCCGAGAGCGAGCCGTGCGACATCCCGCCCGACGAGAAGCGCTGCACGATCGACTGGGCCGGCTCGACCTCCTCGAGCGGAATAGGTTGCACGGCCCCATGTAGCTCGAGCAGGTCGCGAACTTCCATCGGCTCGCGGCCGTTGACGAGATCGGCGAAGTCGGCGTAGCGCTCCCACCCGTTCGTCCGCACGGCGCTGCGAAGCGCGTGCGCGGCGCCCATGTCGTCGCTGCGTGCCGCTGCCTGCAGCGCCTCGAGCACGTCCGGATTCGTCTCGTGCGGCTCGCCGCCCTTGCGGAACTTGAAGTAACCGGGGTTCTCCAGTCGCGGGGGCGTTCCCGCGGCGGCGGCGGCGCGGCCGACGGTCTCCTGCTCCAGTTCGTCGAGGCCAATCCCTCCGATCGACCAGGGCGTACCCGGAAAGGCGGCCTCGACAAAGCCACCGTCGAGGCCGAGCGCCTCGAAGGTCTGCGCACCGCAATAGCTGGCGATGTCGGAGATCCCGAGCTTCGACATCACCTTGAGCACGCCGTCCTCGATCGACTGCTTGAAGCGGGCTTGAGCCTCGGCGGGCGACGGCCGGTCGCCGCCGATCCGGTCGTCCTCGGCCAACGCCGCAATCGTCTGCAAGGCGAGCCGAGGGCACACGGCCTCGGCCCCGAAGCCGAGCAGGCACGCGACGTGGTGCACCTCCCGCGGCTCGTCACTCTCGACGAGCAGCGTCGCGAGCGTGCGTAGCCCGACTCTGACTAGGTGGTGGTGCACGATCGAAGTCGCGAGCAGAATCGGCACCGGCGGTCGCTCGGGCGATGCGTCCGCATCGGAGACCAGCAGCATCCCATGCCCTTCACGCACGGCGGTCTCCGCCGCTTTCGCCAGCCTCGCGCACGCGCCTTCGAGGCCCTCCGCAGGGTCGAAGCTTGCGTCGATGCGGACAACTGCAAGCTCGTCGAGCGCGGATGGGTAGAGGAGGAAGCTCTCGAGCTCGATGCCCGCGGCCTCCTCGGGCGACTCCACGAGTAGCGGGCCGCGCGCGCCGAGCAACGTGGACAGCGACATCACGAACCGCTCGCGGATGTGGTCGATCGCCGGATTCGTCACCTGCGCGAACCGCTGGCGGAAGTAGCTGAAAAGCGGTCGTGCCCGCCCGGCGAGCGGCGGCAGCGCCGTGTCGTCCCCCATCGAGGAAGTCGGCTCGTGCCCATGGGCGGCGGAAGGACGCACGATCACCGTCAGTTCCTCGCGCGTGTAACCGAAGAGAACGTGTCGTGCCGCAAGGCTCTCCTGCGGCGGCTGTGCCGGCTCACCGATAGATGCCTCGCGTCGCCACTCTTCGAGCCAGCGCCCGTACGGCCGGGCGACTGCGAGCCGCAGCTTGATCGCGCCGTCCTCCTCGAAGCCGCGTTCGGGATCGACGGCGAGCATCTCTCCCGGCCCGAGCCGTCCCCGACGAGCACGTGTTCCGGCCGGCACGTCGAAGACGCCCGCCTCAGAGGCGCAGCACACGAGCTCGCCGGCGATGACGTAGCGGAGAGGGCGTAGGCCGTTGCGGTCTAGAGCCGCGCCGACAACGCGTCCGTCGGTAAAGACGATGCCCGCCGGGCCGTCCCACGGTTCGACCAGCCCGGCGTGGAAGCGATGGAAGTCGCGTACCTGCGGGTCGAGCTCGGCGTCGCCTTGCCAAGCGGGCGGAATGAGCATCGTGAGCGCATGGCGCGGGTCGCGGCCGCCGCGCACCAGCAGCTCGAGCGCGTTGTCGAGCATGCCCGAGTCGGAGCTCGACTCCTCGAGGACCGGCCCGTCCACACCCAATGTCAAAGCGCGGGCGCGCATCCAGTTGACGTTGCCGCGGATCGCGTTGATCTCCCCGTTGTGACACAGAAGGCGGAACGGCTGCGTCCGCTCCCAGGACGGCTCGGTGTTCGTCGAGAAGCGCTGGTGGAAGATCCCGAACTGAACCTCGACTGCGGGATCGCGCAGGTCGGCGTAGAACGGAGCGAGCTGGTCGGCGGCGCACAGCGCCTTGTAAACGACCGTGCGAAACGAAAGCGATGCGACGTAGAGATCGTCGCAGCCGTCGAGGCGCTTGCGCGCACGGAAAGCAGCCGCCTCGATTCCCTCGTGGTCGCCCGCCGGCGGCGCGAGCAACGCCTGCTCAATTGTCGGCGCGCAAGCCTGGGCCGACGGACCGAGCGCGCCGAGATCGACCGGCACCGACCGCCAGCTGCGCACGGCGATGCCCTCGGCCCGGCAGGCTTCTTCGACCGCAGGCCGTCCGTTGGGGCCGCGCCGAAAGACCATCGCGAGGCCGAGACCGGGCTCGGGCAAGAGAGCCGCGGGCAAAGGTAGGAGGACGCCGGCGCCGTCGCCCGTCCGGTGATCCGCCGCCACGGCTCCCCGGTGCCGAACACGACTCAGGGCCTCGAGGAGGGAGTCGAGCACTGCCCGTGAGGGGCCACCGGAGAGCCGGGCGACGAAACCGATGCCGCATGCATCGCGCTCGCCGACCGAAGGATCGAGCGTGGAGAAACGCGTCATCCGCACACCTTTTCGATCGAAGGAGAAAGCCCCGCCTGGTGGAACTGAGCTAGCCGGCGAGGGCGGGAAGGCGAAGCCGCCGGCTAGCGAACGCGCTTGCGCGCGCTACCGCTAAAGAGTGAAGTCCGGCGGACCTTCGCGCGAGCCATGACTCCAGCATAGAGAGGGGCGTCGGACGGATCGACCCAAAGCAGACTGATGTAGAAGTCTGTACCGGCTGACGCGAGTTGACAGGCTAAAGCTGTTCGGCCAAACTGCCGACAACGATGAGGATGGCCACGACTCCCCGCACTTTGCAGACCCGGATCACTCGGTCCCGGTCAATCGTGCTCATCCTCTCGATTCTCCCCCTCTAGGGGGGAACGCGAACACGCGCCGGAAGGCGCATACACCCACCGTTGACGCCACTGGTACGCCCTCAGCGTGCCCTGACAGGAGGTTGTAGTGAGTTCGCGCAGGATCCAAATCTTCGACACGACCCTTAGAGACGGCGAGCAATCGCCGGGTATCGCCCTGCGGCCAGAACAGAAGGCAGAAGTCGCGGAGCAGCTCGAGCGGCTCGGCGTCGATGTGATCGAAGCCGGCTTCGCAGCCGCCTCTCCCGGCGACTTCGAAGGCGTCCGCGCGGTCGCCGGCGTCGTCCGTCGCGCAACGGTCGCCTCGCTCTGCCGTACCCGACGCGAGGACCTCGATGCAGGCGCCGACGCCCTGCGGGACGCACGCCACTCGCGCATCCACATCTTCCTGGCGACGAGCCCGATCCACATGCAGAAGAAGTTGCGGCTGACCCCTGACGAGGTCGTAGCACAGGCTGCCTGGGCAGTCGCATACGCGCGCGCTCGCGTCGACGAGGTCGAGTTCTCCTGCGAGGACGCGACCCGTTCCGACCCGGCGTTCGTCGCGCGCGTCTGCCGCGAGGTGATCGCCGCCGGGGCGGGCGTGGTGAATCTCCCCGATACGGTCGGCTTCGCACTCCCGAACGAATACGCGTGGTTCTTCGGTGAAGTCAGGCGCCTTTGCCCCGAGCTCGAGAACGTCACGGTCTCCGCTCACTGCCACGACGACCTCGGGCTGGCAGTGGCGAATTCGCTCGCCGCTGTCGAGGCAGGAGTCGGGCAAGTCGAGTGCACGGTGAACGGCATCGGCGAGCGTGCGGGGAACGCGGCACTCGAGGAGATCGTCATGGCCCTGCGTGTCCGCCACGAGAGTCTCGGTGTCGACACAGCGATCGACCCGGCTCAGATCGGCCCGTCCTCCGCCCTCGTCGCGCGGTTGACCGGCTACGACGTCCCGCCGAACAAGGCCATCGTCGGCGCAAACGCCTTCGCGCACGAAGCGGGCATCCATCAGGACGGCTTGCTGAAAGACACAGCGACTTACCAGATCATCGAGCCGAAGGAGCTAGGCCTCGCGATGACCCTGCCGCTCGGAAAACACTCCGGTCGGCACGCCTTTGCACGGGCCTGCACGGAGGCCGGGCTGAAGCTCGACGAGGAGCGGCTCACGCGCGCGTTTATGCGGTTCAAGGCACTTGCCGATACCGGACAGCATGTGTCACTCAACGCGTTGTTCGTGGAGGTGACCGCAGCGTGAGCCGCCGCGCGTACACCGTCGTCTGCCTGGCCCGACACGGAATCGGGCCCGAAGTGATGGCCGAAGCGAGCCGCGCGCTCACCGCCGTCTCACTCCAGCACGGGTTTCACGTCGACGAGCGACACGTGCCGTTCGGTGCCGACGCCTTGACGCGCTTCGGCCGCTCGTTTCCGCTTTCGTCGCGAAGCGCACTGCTCGGAGCGGACGCTGTGCTCGTCGCAGCGAAGAGCGACGCGGCCCTGACCGCGCTCGAAGCCGATCTCGATCTGCGCGCCTCGATCTCCCGCGTTCGGTTCGAGGGGCGTGCCGAGCTCTCGATCCTCGCGCCGCTCGGCGCGGATGCATGGGAGTGGACGCTGGAACGGGCTTTCTCGCTCGCCTGCGAAAGCCGCGGGAGGATCACCCTCGTCGGCGTCGACGAGACATGGGAGAACGAAGCTGCACGCCTCGAGCAGCGGCATGAGGGCCTGGAGATCGAGCGGCTCACGCCCCGCGACGCAATGCGCCCGCTGATCTTCACGCCGGAACGCTTTGACGTCGTCGTGTGCGCCCCCGAGCTCTCCCGCACGGCGGTCGAGGTCGCCGCCAGCCTCGCCGACGGCAGAACAGTGGCCTGGGGGCGGCTCGCCCCGACCGCACCGAGCATCTTCGGTCCTGCCCACGGTGTCGCCGACACGCTCGCAGGCCAGGGAGTCGCAGATCCGAGTTCGATGCTGCTCGCGGCAGCCCTGATGCTGGCCGAGGGGCTCGGCGAGCGCAGCGGCGCAGCGACACTGTCCGGCGCCGTCGGTCTCGCGAGCGGGAACGATGCGCGAAGTCCTTCCACCCGCCGCCATGCCGACCTCGTCTTGTCGCAGCTGCCGGTCGCTGCGGCCAACGCCGAGTTCTACCGGGAGGAGGCGTGCGGATGAACGGTGCAGATGCCCTGCTCCGCTCGCTGGAAGCGGAAGGCGTAGAAGTCGTCTTCGGAATTCCGGGCGGGGCGATCCTTCCCACCTATGACGCCTTCGCACGCGGGACGACAATCCGCCACGTGCTCGCCCGGCACGAGCAGGGTGCCGGTCACATGGCGCAGGGCTACGCACGTGCTTCGGGCCGCGTCGGTGTTGCGATCGCGACGTCGGGGCCGGGCGCGACCAATCTCGTCACCCCGATCGCGGACGCGTGGATGGACTCGACGCCACTCGTCTGCATCACCGGCCAGGTGCGCTCCCATCTGATCGGAACGGATGCCTTCCAGGAGTGCGACATCACGGGAATCACGATCCCGATCGTCAAACACTCATGGCTGGTGAAAGACGTCACGGAGCTTCCGCACGTGATCAAGGCGGCGTTCCACATCGCCCGCACCGGCCGTTGCGGGCCCGTGCTGGTGGACATCCCCCGGGACGTGCAGGAGGCCGAGCTCGACTTCGAGTACCCGGACGCGGTCGATCTTCCAGGCTGGCGGCCGCCGCGCCGGGGTCACCCGCGCCAGATCCGTGAGGCCGCAAGCCGGATCGCGGCCGCGGAGCGTCCTGTCCTGTACGTCGGCGGCGGAGTTCTCAACGCCGACGCGTGCACCGAACTTCTCGAACTCGCTGAATTTGGACGGCTGCCCGTCGTGACGACGCTGATGGCGAAGAGCGGCTTTCCCGAGACACACGAACTGCACTTCGGTTGGCCGGGGATGCACGGGCCCAAGTGGTCGAACTGGGCGCTCAACAAGTGCGACGTGCTCGTCGCCGTCGGCGCGCGTTTCGACGACCGGGTCACCGGCAAGCTCGCCTCGTTCGCCCCGGGCGCCACCGTCGTCCATCTCGACATCGACTCGGCGGAGATCGACAAGCTTCGACACGCCGACGTGCCTGTTGTCGGGCCGCTGAAGAGCGTGCTGGCGGATCTCGACCGCGATCTCCGGGCGCTCGCTCGCCCGGACGCGACGGAACCATGGCTCGCTCAGTTGCGCCGCTGGCGAGACGAGGCCCCTCTTCGCTACGGCGAGGGCGGTGACCAGATGAAGCCGCAGCCCGTGCTCGAGACGCTGCAGCGCCTGACGGCTGATCGCGACGACATCATCTGGACAACCGGCGTCGGGCAGCACCAGATGTGGGCCATGCAGTACCTCCTCTGCGATCGCCCGCGCTCGTTCATCACCTCGGGCGGCCTCGGCACGATGGGCTACGGCATTCCCGCGGCGATCGGAGCCAAGGCCGCGCGCCCGGACGCAACCGTGATCTGCGTCGACGGCGACGGCTGCTTCCAGATGACCCAGCAGGAGCTCGCGACGTCGGTCCTCGAGCGCCTGCCGATCGTCGTCGTCCTGATCAACAACGGCCACCTCGGCATGGTCCGCCAGTGGCAAGACATGTTCTTCGAGGAGAGGTTCTCGCAGATCGAGCTCACGCAGCACCTGCCGGACTACGCCGCGCTCGCGGAGGCCTACGGAGGTCGCGGCTTCGTCGTCGACCAGGAGGAGGATCTCGAAGAGACACTCGCCGAGGCGATCGCGTGCGGTCGCACCGCCGTCGTCGACTGCCGTGTCGATGCCCACGAGCACTGCTTCCCGATCATCCCCGCCGGCGCCGCGGCGCTCGACCTCGTCGAGTACCCGGGCGAGCGGGAGTCGGTGTCGACGTGAAACACACTCTGGCTGTCCTCGTGGAGAACAAACCGGGCGTGCTCGCTCGGATCTCGAACATGTTCGCCCGCCGCGGCTTCAACATCGAGAGCCTGGCCGTCGGGACGACCGAGCGGCCGGAGATCTCGCGCGTCACCCTCCGGGTCGACTGCGACGACACCTCGCTGGCTCAGATCGAGAAGCAGATGCACAAGCTCGTGAACGTGCTCCGGATCACGGAGCTCACGCCGGGCGAATCGATCGAGCGTGAGCTCGCCCTGATCAAGGTCACCGCTCCCCCCGCGCGACGGACGGAGCTGATGGCGCTCGGCGAGGTCTTCCAGGCCCGCGTTGCCGACCTCGGCCCGGACTCGATCGTCTTCGAGCTTGCGGGCGCGCCGGAGGAGATCGACTCGTTCGAGGAGCTTCTCCGGCCTCACGGCGTCAAGGAGCTCGTTCGCACTGGACGCGTCGGCCTCAGTCGCGCATCCTCCAAATCAACCATCAGGCGCCGCCAGCTCGTGCTGCGCTGAGACGAAGGGAGTTCCCGTTGGCAACCATCCACCGCGAAGGAAACGTCGAGCTACTTACCGGCAAGGTCGGCGTGATCGGCTACGGCAGCCAGGGCCACGCCCACGCGCTCAACCTGCGTGACTCCGGCATCGAGGTCGAAGTCGGCCTACGCCCGGGCAGCCCCTCGGGCGACGCCGCCGAGGAAGCCGGTCTGACCGTGACCACGGTCGGCCAGGCGACGCAGGACGCCCAGGTGGTGGCGATCCTCGTTCCCGACCACGTGCAGAAGGGCGTCTACGAGTCGGAGGTCGAGGCCAACCTCGCGCCGGACGCAGCGCTGCTGTTTGCCCACGGCCTGAACGTCCACTTCGGACGCATCGTCCCGGCCGCCGGCCACGACGTGGTGATGGTCGCGCCGAAGGCTCCCGGACACCGCGTGCGAGAGCTCTACGAATCGGGCGCTGGGACACCCGGGCTCGTCGCCGTCCACCACGATGCAAGCGGCCAGGCACTCGAGCTTGCGCTCGCGTACGGCACCGCAATCGGGTGCGGGCGCGTCGGCCTCCTCGAGACGACGTTCGCGGAGGAGACCGAGAGCGATCTCTTCGGCGAGCAGGCCGTGCTCTGTGGCGGCGTCACGTCGCTGGTCAAGGCGGGCTTCGAGACGCTCGTCGAGGCAGGCTACCAGCCCGAGATCGCCTACTACGAGTGCCTGAACGAACTGAAGCTGATCGTCGACCTGATCTACGAAGGCGGCTTCGAGTACATGCGCTATTCCATCTCCGACGTCGCCGAGTACGGCGACCTCACGCGCGGCCCTCGCGTCGTCGACGAACGCGTCAAGGAGACGATGCGCACACTGCTCGACGAGATCCGAAGCGGTGCCTTTGCACGCGAGCTTTTCGCCGACGACGAGGCGGGGCGACCTCGGTTCGAGGAGCTGCGCCGGAAGAACGCAGGCGGACAGCTCGAGCAGGTCGGATCGGAGTTGCGCGCGCTCGCGGGCAAGGAAGGCCTGCTCGGCGCGGACGTGCATGGCGTCGGTTGACGTCCCGGTTGCGCTACTCGGTTACGGCACGGTCGGCGCCGCCGTCAACCGACTCCTGAAAGAGAGCGCCAACGAGATCGAGCGGGCTACCGGCCACAGGCTGCGGGTGACGCGCGCGCTCGTCCAGGACACGGCCAAGGAGCGTGACTACCCAGCCGGCGACGGCGTCCTCACGACCGACTTCCAGTCCTTGCTGAAAGACGACTCGATCGCGCTTGTCGCCGAGGTGATGGGCGGAGTCGAGCCGGCCGGCGGCTACGTCCTCGACCTGCTCCGCGCCGGCAAGCCGGTCGTCTCCGCGAACAAGCAACTGCTGGCACGGCGAAGCGCCGATCTCTTTGCCGCTGCCTCGGAGGGCGGCGTGCAACTCCGCTTCGAGGCGTCGGTGTGCGCAGCGATTCCCGTGATCAAGGTGCTGCGTGAGTCGCTCGTCGCCACGAACGTCCACCGCGTGCTCGGCATCGTCAACGGGACGACGAATTTCATCCTCACTCGGATGGAGGAGGGCGCGCAGTACGAGGAAGCGCTCGCGGACGCCCAGCGACTGGGATACGCGGAAGCCGATCCAACCGACGATGTCTCGGGCGCCGACGCTGCCGCGAAGATGGCCGTGCTTGCCACGGTCGCGTTCGGCTCGCGCGTCGATCTCGCGGACGTCGCCTACGAGGGGATCGAGGGGATCAAGCCTCACCACGTAGCGGCCGCGCGGGAACTGGGTACCGTCGTTCGGCTCGTCGGCTCGGCGACGCTCGTCGACGGAGCGGTCGACGTACGAGTCGGGCCGGCATTTGTCGACGGCCACCATCCGCTCGCCGCTGTCGTGGGCGCGTTCAACGCCGTGATGCTCCAGGGCGACGCAATCCGCGAGATCACGCTCGAGGGGCCGGGCGCGGGCGGGATCGAGACCGCTTCGGCGGTCGTCGCCGACATGGTCAGCGTCCTCGGAACCACGGGCACCGGATTTCTCCAGAACGACGCCTGCTGGCGCTCGCTCGAGAAGTTGCCGCCAGGGGACCTGCCCTCGGCGTTCTACGTCCACCTCGACGTCGCCGACCGCCCCGGCGTGCTCGCGCGCGTCGCGGACTGCTTCGCGGAGCAGAACGTGTCGATCGCGCAGTTCACTCAGCACCTCGTCAACGGCAGCGCCGCCCTCGACCTCGTGACGCACGAGGCCCCCGCCGGCCGCGTCCAGGCCGCCCTCGAGTCGGCGGGCAGACTGACCGAGGTACGCTCTCCACCCGAGGCGTTACGAGTGATCACCGAACGAGGCTTTTGACCTGAGACCCGCGCTGCTCGAGCGCTACCGCGACGCGCTCCCGGTATCGGCGTCGACGCCGATCGTGACGCTCGGCGAGGGCTCGACGCCGTTACTGCGCGCGGAGCGGCTCTCCGCCGGCCCAGGCGTCGAGGTCTGGCTCAAGTGTGAGGGAGCCAACCCCACCGGTTCGTTCAAGGACCGGGGCATGGCCGTCGCGGTGGCGAAGGCAGTCGAGGCCGGGGGGCGCGCGATCGTCTGCGCGTCGACGGGGAACACCGCGGCCTCCGCGGCGGCGTACGCAGCACGGGCAGGGATCGAGGCGGTCGTCGTACACGCGACGGGCGGGCCTGCGAGCTCGAAGCTCGCCCAGGTGCGCGCGGCCGGCGCACGTCTGGTCGAAGTGGCGGGCACGTTCGACGACGCCTTCGCCGCGGCAGAGGAGCTCGCCGAGCGCGAGGGCGCGGTCGTGGTCAACTCGACGAACCCGGATCGGATCGAAGGACAGAAGACTGCAGCGCTCGAGATCGTGGAGCAGCTCGGCGGCCCACCCAGCGTGCTCGCCCTTCCTTACGGCGGCGGCGGCAACACGGTGGCGTACGCGAAGGGCTTCGTGGAAGCGGGTTTCCCGGAGCTGCAGATCGTTCCCGTCGAAGCGGCCGACCGCGCCGCGACAGGCGCCTCTGCGATCCGCATTCCGACTCCCGTCCACCGCGCCGAAGTGGACGAAGCGCTTGCGCGCTTTGGCGGCGCGATCGTCTCTGTCACCGACGAGGAGATCGCCGCGGCTTGGAGAGCGCTCGCGCGCGAAGAGGGCGTCTTCTGCGAGCCCGCCGCGGCAGCGGCACTCGCAGGGGTCGATCTCACGGGCTTCGCCGAAGGCACGTGCGTGGTGCTCGTGCTCACGGGCCACGGGCTCAAGGATCCGGATGCGCTCGACCGTCTGCCGGGGGCGGGCTAGTGATCCACGTGCGCGCACCCGCCAGCACCGCGAACCTCGGGGCGGGTTTCGACTGCGCCGGCGCCGCGCTCGATCTCTGGAACGAGCTCGAGCTTCACGAAGGCGGCGGAGAAACCGCGGCCGACCATCTCGCCGTCCGTGCCTTCGCGCGACTCGCTTCGCCCGACGGCTTCGCCTTCACGTTCACGGAACGAATTCCCCGCGCCCGCGGTCTCGGATCCAGCGCGGCGACGATCGCGCTCGGCCTCTTGGCGGGCGCAGCCGTAGCGGGTCGCGCTACGGATTCCGAAGAACTGCTCGCACTCGGGCTCGACCTCGAAGGCCATCCCGACAATCTCGCCGCCGCACTGACAGGCGGTGTCTGCCTCACCTGGGAGGGTCGCGTCGTGCGGATCGCAGACGATGCACCCGGAGTGCCGATCGCAATCGTCCCGCGCAACGTGACGGTCGAGACACACGCGGCGCGCGCGGCGCTGCCGGAGACGATCGCCCATGCCGACGCGGCGTTCAGCATCGCACGGGCGGTGCTCCTGGGTGCAGCGGTCGCGTCCGGATCCGCAGATCTGTTCGCCGCTGCGGCCGACGATCGCCTACACGAGCCCTACCGCGCGCCGCAGGCGCCCGCTCTGGCGGCGGTTCGCGAGCAGCTGCCGGACGGGGCGCTCGGGGCCACGCTCTCCGGCTCGGGCCCAACCGTGATCGTGTGGGCCAGGCCCGAGAGCGCAGCCGCATGTGCGGCCGAACTGGCCAAACGTTTCTCGGATACGGACGTCCTCCACCTTTCGATCTCCCCGACAGGGGCCGGCCGGCTATGAGCAATCCCTACGACCGTCCTTCCGACCCGGCGAAGCGGCACAGCGCAGCGCTCACCGACGGTGTCGACCGCGCCGCCGCACGCGCGATGCTGAAGGGAGCGGGCTTCGACGACGACGACCTCGCCCGTCCCCTCGTCGGCGTTGCAACGTCGTGGATCGAGACGATGCCGTGCAATCTCAACCAGCGCAAGCTCGCGGCCGATGTCAAGCGTGGCATTCGCGCGGCAGGCGGCACGCCGATGGAGTTCAACACGATCGCCGTGTCGGACGGCGTCTCGATGGGCAGCGAAGGCATGCGCGCCTCGCTCGTGTCACGGGAAGTGATCGCAGACTCGATCGAGCTGGTCGCGCGCGGCCACCTCTTCGACGGCCTCGTCTGCCTTGTCGGCTGCGACAAGACGATCCCCTCCGCCGTGATGGCCCTCGCGCGACTCGACCTGCCGGGGCTCGTGCTCTACAACGGCTCGATCGCGCCGGGCCGCTTCCGCGGACGCGACGTGACGATCCAGGACGTGTTCGAAGCAGTGGGCGCGCATGCCGCAGGCACGATGAGCGCACAAGACGTGCACGAGCTCGAGAGCGTTGCATGCCCGGGCGCCGGCGCTTGCGGCGGACAATTCACGGCCAACACCATGTCGCTCGCGCTCGAATTCCTGGGAATCAGCCCTGCGGGGCTGAACGGGATTCCCGCGCTTCACCCTGCGAAGGCCGAAGCTGCCGAAGAGGCCGGGAAGATTGCTCTCGATCTCGTTCGCGCAAACCTACGGCCTTCCGCGATTCTCACACCAGCGTCGATCGAGAATGCGATTGCCGCGGTCGCCGCCACCGGCGGCTCGACCAACGCCGTCCTCCATCTGCTCGCCATCGCGCGCGAGCTCGACCTTCCGCTCGAGCTTGACGACTTCGACGAGATCGCCACGCGCACGCCGGTCCTCGCCGATCTCAAGCCGGGTGGACGCTTCGTCGCCACCGACCTCCATCGCGCCGGCGGCGTCGCCCTCGTCGCGCGGGAGCTCCTCGGGGCCGGCCTCGTCGATGGATCCGCGCTCAACGTGGACGGCCGCAGCCTCGCCGAGATCGCCGCCGCAGCGCAGGAGACGCCGGGGCAGGAAGTCGTCGTGCCCATCGACCGGCCGCTGAAGGAGACCGGCGGGCTCGCCGTGCTGCGCGGCAATCTTGCGAGCGAAGGGGCGATCGTGAAGCTGGTCGGCCACGAGCGCCGTCTGCATCGCGGTCCTGCGCGGGTGTTCGACTCGGAAGAGGAGTGCTTCGCCGCAGTCGCCGCAAACGCGATCGTTGCCGGTGACGTCGTCGTCATCCGGTACGAGGGCCCTGCGGGCGGCCCCGGGATGCGGGAGATGCTCCACGTCACCGCCGCGCTCGTGGGCGAAGGGCTCGGCGACGCCGTCGCGCTCGTGACCGACGGCCGCTTCTCCGGCGCGACTCACGGTCTCATGGTCGGCCACGTCTCGCCCGAAGCCGCGCGAGGCGGAGGGCTGGCTGCATTGGAGGAGGGAGACGTAGTCGTGATCGACGTCGACGCACGTGAGTTGCGCGTTGAGCTCCCCGACGGCGAGCTCGAGCGCCGGCTCGAGCTCTGGACGCCGCCGCCACCGCGCTACACGTCCGGCGTGCTCGCGAAGTACGCCGCGCTCGTCTCGTCTGCTTCGGACGGTGCGATCACGCGCCCGCTTTCGTCTGAGCCGGTGTCCGTCTAACCTCAGACGAGCGGGATGGCGGCAGATCCGACAACCGACGCAGCACTTGGCGATCTTCGCGAGCTCCTCGCGGTCAACGACCTCGCGCTGCTCGACCTCGTCAACCGGCGGCTCGACCTCGTCGAGCAGATCAAGCAGCGCAAGGCGGAGCTCGGCGTGGCGTTCGTCGATCCTGAGCGCGAGGCCTGGTTGCTCGACTACCTGCGCGGCGGGAACAGCGGCCCGCTCAGCGACGAGGGGCTGCGCGAGCTCTTGACAACGGTGCTCGACCTGACCAAGCGCGAGCTCGCCGGCAGCTAGTGGCGCTGAACGTCGCCTCCCTTCCCGGGGACGGCATCGGCCCCGAGGTCTGCGAGGCCGCCGTCCGTGTCCTCGACGCGCTGCCGATCGACGTCGCGGTGGAGGAGCATCCGTTCGGGGGCCGCGCCATCCACGAGCACGGCGACCCGTTGCCTGAAGAGACACTGGCAGCCTGCCGGGCCGCGGACGCCGTCCTCCTCGGCGCGGCCGGCCTGCCCGAA
Source organism: Actinomycetota bacterium (assembly GCA_030854665.1). Lineage (GTDB taxonomy): Bacteria > Actinomycetota > Thermoleophilia > Gaiellales > Gaiellaceae > 3-1-20CM-4-69-9. The sequence continues at coordinate 17,590 of JALYST010000111.1, read as the reverse complement.
TTCGACGGCGCGCCCGTGCGGCCCGAGCAGGGCTTGATTCGTCTTCGCGGTGAACTCGACGTCTACGCGAATCTTCGGCCCGCGCAGGGCGACGGCATCGACCTCCTCATCGTCCGTGAGCTCGTCGGCGGGCTGTACTTCGGAGCGAGCGGCCGGCGGGCGGACGGTTCCGCCTTCGACACGTGCGAGTACTCCCCGGCGGAGATCGAACGGATCGCGCGGCGTGGGTTCGAGCTGGCGCGCACTCGCCGTTCGTTCGTGACCTCGGTCGACAAGGCGAACGTGCTCGAGACCTCACGACTCTGGCGCGAGGTCGTCTCCGGCCTGGCCGGCGATTACCCCGACGTGCGCCTCGAGCACATGCTCGTCGACAACGCAGGCATGCAGCTCGTCCTCGATCCTGCGCAGTTCGACGTGATCCTGACCGAGAACACGTTCGGCGACATCCTCTCGGACGTGGCGGCAGGAAGCTGCGGCGGTCTCGGCGTCGCCGCCTCGGCGAGCCTCGGCGACCGGGCGCCCGGCATCTTCGAGCCCGTTCACGGCTCGGCGCCCGACATCGCGGGGCAGGGCATCGCGAACCCGACGGGCGCGCTCCGCTCGGTTGCCCTCCTGCTCCGACACGCGGTAGGAGAGCACGACCTGGCGGATCAGCTCGAGCAGGCGGTCGACACCGCCCTTCGTACGACACCGACCCGTGACGTCGGAGGAACGGCAACGACGGCGGAGTTCACCGACACCGTCCTCAGCGTGGGCCTGTGGTGATCAGGGTCGCGTATCCCGGCGGAGCTGCGGCCCACAGCGCGGCAGCTTCCGAGCGCCTCTTTCCCGGAGACAGGGAGCTCGTCTCGCTCGAGACGTTCTCCGACGTCGTGCAGGCCGCAGTCTCGGGCAGCGTTGACTACGGAGTGCTGCCGATCGAGAACTCGCTCGCCGGGCCCGTGGCCGAGACCCACGACCTCCTCTACGAGGCGGCGCTCTCGATCGTCGCCGAGACGTCCATTCCGATCCGCCACCATCTGGTCGCCCGCGGGCCGCTCGCGGAGAGCGAGATCCGCGTCGTTCGCTCGCACCCCGTCGCGCTCGATCAGTGCCGGAAGCTACTCGGGAGGCTGAACGGCGTCCGTGCGATCGCCGCGTCCACGACTGCCGATGCCGCCGCGCAGGTCGCGGAGTCGGGCGCGCCGGGCGAAGCTGCAATTGCCAGCGATCGCGCCGCCGCGATCTACGGCCTGCAAGTGATCGCGCACGACGTGGGCGACCATCCCGAAGCGTTCACACGGTTCGTCTCGATCGCTACGCACACACGCGTCGACCGTGAGGGCGAGGCTTGGCGGACGGCCTTCTCGTTCGTCACCGACCACCGGTCAGGCGCGCTTCACGGTGCGATCGAGCCGTTCGCACGCCACGGGCTCGACCTGGTTCAACTCGTATCACGGCCGATCCCGCAATCGCCGTGGAAGTACCGCTTCGACGCCGTGCTCGCCGGCCACCCGCTCGACCCGAAGACACGCGGCGCGTTCGCCGAGGTCCGCTCGCGCGTGCGAGAGCTGCGCGTCCTCGGCTCGTATCCCGCCGGCCTCTAGACGGGGAGTGCCGACGTGTCGACGGGCGCGGGGTGGGAACGCTCATAGGCGGTGATCTTCTCCCCGCGCTTCAGTGTCAGCGCGATGTCGTCGAGCCCCTGCAGCAAGGACTCGCGCGCGAACGGCTCGAACTCGAACGGAACGACGAGGTCGTTCGGACCGGCAACCTCCTGCGCTTCGAGGTCGACCGTCAGCGACTCGCCGCCTGCAACGGCGTGCATCAGCGCCTCGACGGCTTCGGCCGGCAGCACGATCGGGACGAGCCCGATCTTCAGTGAGTTCGTGCGGAAGATGTCTCCGAACGACGGCGCGATCACGACCTCGAAGCCGTAGTCCTGCAGCGCCCAGGCGGCGTGCTCGCGCGAGGAACCGCAACCGAAGTTCTTGCCCGCGAGCAAGATCCCGGCGTCCGCATACTCCGGCCGGCGGAGCTCGAAGTCCGGCTGCTTCATCCAGTCGTAGAAGAGGAACTCGCCGTAACCCGTTCGCTCGATGCGCTTCAGGAACTGCTTCGGAATGATCTGATCCGTATCGACGTCGGCCCTGTCGAGCACGGCCGCGCGGGCGGTGACGCGGCGGAACGGCTTCACGCTGCGTCGCCGACGGCCTGCGGATCGACGAAGTGTCCGGCCAGAGCGGCAGCTGCGGCAAGAGCAGGGCTCACGAGGTGTGTCCGCCCGCCCCGTCCCTGGCGGCCTTCGAAGTTGCGGTTCGATGTCGAGGCGCAGCGCTCGCCGGGCTGAAGGATGTCGGGATTCATGCCCAGGCACATCGAACAGCCCGCGCGGCGCCATTCGAAACCGGCGGCCGTGAAGATCTTGTCGAGACCTTCGTCCTCCGCCTGCTGCTTGACGCCGGCCGAGCCGGGGACGACGAGCGCGCGCACGGACGGGTGGACGTGCTTGCCGGACACCACCGCAGCCGCGGTGCGCAGGTCTTCGATCCGCGCGTTCGTGCAGGACCCGATGAAGACGCGGTCGACAGTGATGTCCTCGATCTTCGTGCGCGCCGCGAGACCCATGTACGTGAGAGCGCGCTCGACTGCGTCGCGCTCCGCGGGATCGTCGTAGTCCGCCGGATCCGGCACCTCGCCGTGCACCGGGACGACCATCTCCGGATTCGTTCCCCACGTCACCTGCGGCGCGAGCTTCGAGACGTCGACTGAGAGCTCTCGGTCGAAGGTTGCCTCCGGATCGGTGACAAGGGAGCGCCAGTGGTCGAGCGCGCGCTCCCAGTCCGCACCGCCGGGCGCGCCGGGACGCCCTTCCATGTAGGTGAACGTGGTGTCGTCGGGCGCGATCATCCCGGCGCGCGCGCCCCACTCGATCGACATGTTGCAGACCGTCATGCGGCTCTCCATCGAGAGGCTCCGGATTGCCGGGCCGTCGTACTCGACGACGTAGCCGACACCGCCCGAGATGCCCGCCTGGCCGATCGCGGCCAGGATCATGTCCTTCGCAGCGACGCCCGGCGGCAGCTCACCGGCGAAGGTAACGCGCATCGTCTTCGGCTTCCGCTGCGGAAGGGTCTGCGTCGCGAGCACATGCTCCACCTCGGACGTGCCGATGCCGAATGCAAGCGCGCCAAACGCGCCGTGCGTCGAGGTGTGGCTGTCACCGCAGACGATCGTCATCCCCGGCTGTGTGATTCCGAGCTCCGGACCGATCACGTGGACGATCCCCTCGCGCCCGCTCCCGGTTGCGTAGAGCGGCACCCCGAACTCCTCGCAGTTCTGCCGGAGAGCGTCGAGCTGACGCCGTGCCAGCGGATCGGTGACCGGGCCTTCCTCGGTCGGGACGTTGTGGTCCATCGTCGCGACGGAGAGATCGGGCCGGCGGACTCCGCGCCCGGCCAGGCGCAGGCCCTCGAACGCCTGAGGCGAGGTCACCTCGTGGATCAGGTGCAGGTCGACGTAGAGCAGCGCCGGCTCGTCGGCCGGCTCCACCACGACGTGACTGGTCCAGATGCGCTCAAACAGCGTTCTCGGTGCCATCTGGTCTTCTTAGCCCACGGGTCGCGAGAAGTAAAGCTGTGGCCCGTGACGCGCGGCCTGAGCCGATGAGTTTGGCCGTGAAACGCGGTCTTCCATAGAGACATCGAAAGGAAGGGAGGGCATCACCACCATGGCCAGACTGATCTGCGACATCTCGATCTCACTCGACGGTTTCGTCGCCGGGCCTAACCCGAGCCTGGAGCAGCCGCTGGGAGAGGGCGGCGACCGATTGCACGAGTGGGCCTTTGCGGCCGCGAGCTGGCGCGAGAGCCACGGCCTCGAAGGGGGCGAAACGAATGCGGACTCCGAGGTCATCGAAGAATCGCTTCGCGCCACCGGCGCTGTCGTGATGGGCAGAAAGATGTTCAGCGGCGGCGAAGGCCCGTGGGAGAACGATCCGCGGGCAGACGGCTGGTGGGGAGACGAGCCCCCGTTCCACGTTCCGGTGTTCGTGCTCACCCATCACGCGCGCGAGACGAAGGCCATGGAGGGAGGTACGTCGTTCACCTTCGTTACCGACGGCATCGAGGCCGCGCTCGAGCAGGCTCGCGCGGCGGCCGGCGACAAAGACGTCCATTTGGCCGGCGGCGCGAGCGTCGTCCAGCAGTACCTGAAAGCTGGATTGCTCGACGAATTGCAGATCCACGTCGCTCCCGTCCTACTGGGTGACGGTACGTCCCTGTTCGACCGGCTCGGGATCGACGCGGTCAGGCTCGAGACCACCCGGGTGATCGCGTCTCCGTCGGTCACCCATCTCAAGTTCCGCGTGCCTGCTCGTTCGACCTAGACCGCCGGCCCGGCCCCGATCGAGGGATTCGCGCAGAACCCGTAACCCTTTGTCCTGGGGAGGCGCTTACCAGGCTAGGGATCGCGTAAACCCTTGATCAGCAGGACAACCCTTTCGGAAGAAGGAGCAAACACGTGAAGAACAACCCGCTTGCATCCCTCCGCGCCAAGGTCGCCGTTGTCGGAGTCATGGCGCTCGGTACGTTCACCGGTGCCGCCTATGCGAACGCATTGCCTGCGCCGGTTCAACACAGCGTCTCCGACGTGGCGAGCAATTTCGGACTTTCCGTGCCGAGCGAAGAGCTGCCCAGCATCGCTCCGCTCGAGACAACGCCCACGACGACGCCGGACGAGTCGAACGTTGACAACGGCACTCAGAACCACAAGAACGACGGCACTCAGAACGACGGCCCCAACAGCAACGTGGACAACGGCACGCAGAACGACGGGGCTCAGACCAACGTGGACGACGGCGCCAAGAACGACAAGGACGACGGCGCTCAGAACGACGGCGCGCATGACAACGTCGACCAGGGCCAACAGGGGAACGTCGACCAGGGCCAACAGGGGAACGCCGACCAGGGGAACCAGGGGGACGGCAACCAGGGCGACGGCAACCAGGGCGACGGCGGGAACGGCTAGGAAGAGTTCTTTCCACGACGGAGAAGTGGCGCGGGCGGGGAAACCTCGCCCGCGGCCATCTTCAGGCATCCCTCCCGAAGGCCAAGGCGGCAGCCGATAAACCAGGACCTTGCTCGGACAGAACTTTCCCCAAGTCCTCGCGGCCGCCCGGGAGGGGGCCGACTGGGCGTGGGCACGCTTGTACCGAGATCTGGCGCCCTCGGTGCTCGGCTACCTCCGTGCAAGAGGAGGCGTAGAGCCGGATGACCTGACCGGGGAGGTCTTCCTTCAGGTCGTGCGCGACCTGAGGCGGTTTGACGGCGGCGAGCGTGAGTTTCGCGCGTGGGTGTTCACGATCGCACACCACCGGTTGATCGATGACAGTCGGCAGCGTGCGCGCAGGCCGGTGGAGCCCGCCGCGGAGGTGCAGGATCGGGAGGCACCGACCGAGGGCGCCCACGAGGAGGTCATGCGTGCGTTTGCGACCGCGCGAGTGCGTCGGATCATCGAACAGTTCGCTCCCGAGCAGAGAGACGTGCTGCTGCTCAGGGTGCTCGGTGGGCTGACCGTCTCGGAAGTCGCGAAGGTCGTCGGAAAGAGCTCCGGCGCGGTGAAGGCGCTTCAACGACGAGGGCTGGCGCAGCTCAGACGAGCTCTGTCGGAGGAGCGCGTACCCCTTTGAGCGATATCGACGCTTATGGAGAAGAGATGGGACGATTCTCGCGACTGAACGATCGAGAGCTGGATCGGCTTCTGGCCGGACAGGGATCCGCCGACGACGGCGACCTTGAAGATCTCGCTGGGTTCGTTCGTGAGCTGAACGTCGTCTTCCACGAGGGCCCCGACGGCCCGACGGAGACTCGGCACCTGACCGCGATCATGGACGCCGCGCGGCTGCAGCCCGCGGCCGACACACCGCCATTGCCTCGGCGGAGCGTGTGGTCCGGGAGGACGTCGCGGGCCGCGAGAGTCGCATTCGCTTCCGTCCTGGCGCTAGGCGCCTTCTGCGGCGTGGCGTATGCCGGTGCGTTGCCCGGCCCAGTCCAGGGCGCCGTGGCCGACGTGGCGCGCAATGTCGGGGTTTCGTTGCCCGGCGCGCACAACAACAAGGACGACGGCGCGCAGAATCAGAAAGATGACGGTGCCCGGAACAACGCTCCCACGGACACGCAGACCAACACGAACGCCGGCTCGGAATCCAACGGTCAAGGTGATCAGACCAAGAGCAACGACACGAATCAAAATGACAACAACGGTCACCAGAACGGAAATAGCGGCGTCCAGCAAGGTAGGAACGACAGCGGCGCAACGGGCGATGCCGGCAGCAACGGCGCGAGCAACTCTGGCGAGGGGTCGCACGGAAGCGTCAGCGCGACGCCGCAGGCGGACCAGGGCAGCGGAGGCGCCAATCAGGATGACGGCAGTCAGGGGAACGGCGACAACTGAGACGGCCGACCGGCGCGGAGCGCTGGCCGAATGCGTGTCGCTTGCCGGCGCGCAGTTCAGTCCGAGCGCCTGCAAGGCGCTCGCGAGCATCTTCTAGGCGGTCAGCTCGGCTGCTGCACGATCCGGATGTAGGGCTTGGGCGACTCCCAGCCGTCCGGATACGTCTCCTTCGCCTCGTCGTCCGAGACCGAGCCCGCGATGATCACATTGTCGCCCTGCTGCCAGTTCACCGGCGTTGCGACCTTGTGCTTCGCGGTCAGTTGCAGCGAGTCGATCACCCGCAGAACCTCGTCGAAGTTCCGGCCGGTCGTCATCGGGTAGACGAGGATCAACTTGATCTTCTTGTCCGGGCCGACGACGAAGACGTTCCGCACTGTCTGGTTGTCGGCGGGCGTCCGCGCGGTCGGGTCGCCCTCGACCGAGGAGGGGAGCATCCCGTAGAGCTTCGACACGTTGAAGTCGGCATCGCCGATCATCGGATAGTTGGGCGCGTAGCCCTGCGTCTCCTCGATGTCCGCCGCCCACTTCGAGTGGTTGTCGACGGGATCCACCGAGAGCCCGATCACCTTGACGCTCCGCCGGTCGAACTCGGGCTTGATCTTCGCCATGTAGCCGAGCTCGGTGGTGCAGACAGGGGTGAAGTCCCGCGGGTGCGAGAAGAGGACAGCCCACGAGTCGCCGATCCAGTCGTGGAAGCTGATCGGGCCTTCCGTCGTCTCAGCCGTGAAGTCAGGTGCCGTGTCGCCGATCTGTAGAGCCATCTCTCCTCCTCAACGCAGGTAGTCGCTTGCTTAATCCCGCGTAGAGCTTGACGCACCGGAGCAATCGTGTCTACTTGGTGCGCCTGGAAACGGGCTCCGCTCACAAAGGAGGCACGCATGGCACCGATCAGCGAGAGCATCGAGATCGACAGAAGGCCCGAGGAGGTGTTCGCATACCTCGACGACGTCAAGCGACACGGCGAGTGGCAAGAGCAGATCGTCGACGTCCAGCCTCAAGGCGACGAGCCGATGGGCGTCGGCAAGCGCGTGCGGGAGACGCGCCGCGTCCCGGGGGGCGACCGCTCAATGACGTATGAGATCACGGAGCACGACTCGCCGCGAAAGTCCTCGTTCCGCGTCCTCGACGGACCAGTGCGTGCGGTCGGCACCGTGGCTATCGAGCCGTTGGACCACGGGTCGCGCTCCAGGGTCACGATCACGATCGACTTCCAGGGTCACGGGCTCGGCGGCAAGGTGCTCTTGCCGCTGGCTAAGAGCCAAGCGCGGAAGCAGATCCCGAAGGACCAGGCGAAGATGAAAGCACTGCTGGAGAGCGGGACCTAGCTCTTAACGCGAGCGCAACGATTCCACGCTGCGGCGCGGCCGATAATCCGTCCATGATGCTGCGCAGGCCGGCGAGGTCGTTGTGGCTGTTCCTCGGTCTCGTCGTGGCCGTGGGTGCACTGTTCGGCCACGCGTGGGACGGAGCAGCTCTCGCCGCGTTCTTCCTCTTCATCTCGTCGATCGACGCGAAACCGGCCTTCAAGGCTCAGTTCGATGCGCCGGGAAGCCAGGACAGCGGTCGCGGAGCCGGTCGCTTCTTGAGCTGGCGGCGGGTGCTCCCGCAGTCACCGCACGAGCAGCGGCGTATGCCGCGACTCGACGACTACTAGACCAAGCGGCGCTCCAGGAAGATCGCGAGCCGCGTCAGCGGGAACGAGATGCAGAAGAACGCCGCCAGCAGCGCGGCGTAGATCGCGAACGCGTGGGAGTCTCCGGGCGGCGTCAGCTGCAGCCGCTCGATCGAGCGTTGTCCGGTGGCGAGCAGCTCGGTGACGCCGATGAGTGACGCGATCGTCGTGTTCTGGATGATGTTGGCGAGCAAGCTCACGAGCGGCGGGAGCAAACGCCGCAGCGCCTGCGGCAGGATCACGCTGCGATGACGGCCGATCCAGCCGAAGCCCAGGGCAGCCGCGGCTTCGTGCTGCTCGCTCGGGATCGACTGGACAGCGCCGCGAGTCGCCTCCGCGACCTGAGCGCTGCCCCAGAGTATGAGCCCGATCGCGGCGCCTGTGATCGCGCCGAACCTGTGATGGATCAGCGGAGTCGTCGGCAGCGCGAAGTAGACGAGAAAGATCGTGACCAGAATCGGCAGGCCTCGCCACACCTCGACGTAGGCGCGGAGCAGAGCCTGAAGCGGCCGGAACCGAATCGTCAGCAGCGTTCCGAGCAGCACCCCGATGAGCGTGCTTCCGATCACTGCGTACGCGGCGATGCGCAGGGTCGCAGTCAGACCCTCGTGGAGCATGTAGTGAGCAACCGGGTCGGCCCAGTCGGGCATCAGCGTGTCTCCGGAAGCGCGAGCCGTCGCTCAACTAGACGCACGAGCGTCGAGAGGGTCCAGACAACGAGCAGATACGTGGCGCCCAGGGCGAAATAGACCTCGCTCGGCTTGAAGCTCTGACTCTCCAGGCTGTAAGCGGTGTCGGTCAACTCGGCGAAGCCGATCGCCGTGAGCAGCGAGGTGTTCTTGAGCACGGAGACGTACGTGTTGATCGATGAGGGCAACGCAATGCGGGCGCCGATCGGAAGCGTGACGTTGACGAACGTCGCGAGCCGGCTGAAGCCCAGCGCGAGACCCGCTTCCCGGTAGCGCCACGGAACGGCCTCGAACCCGGCGCGAAAGTTCTCGGTGTTGTACGCCCCGCCCCAGATCATCACTGCGAGCCAGGCAATCGTGAACGGCTCCAACCGGATCGGATGCCCAGGAATCTGTGTCAACCCACCGGCGATGAAGAAGATCTGGACGAGGATCGGCGTGTTGCGAATGACTTCGACGTAGATCGCAGCCACCCAGCTGAGCACGGGGATTCGGTGCGCGCGGGCAGCACCGAGCGCGATGCCGATCGCGAGCGACCCGCCGATCCCGATCGCCGCCACCTTCAGTGTGGCCTGCAGCCCCTTCCAAAAATCCGGGATGTGCTCCCAGATGAAGTGCCAGTCGAAGCTCGCGGCCAGAGTCATGGGCGGCTAGCGCCAGAGCGGCCGCCTGACGGCGGCCGCTCCGAACGCAGTTACCTCACGGGCAGATGCTCGCCACGTCCTTGCCGACCGGATACGCGAAGGTGTTCTTCGGCCGCGGGACGTTGTCGAGGAAGCCGGGCACCAGCCGGGCCGGCGCATTCGCCTTCAGGATCTTCACGAACTCGTCCTTCTTCTTCATGTAGCGCAGAGCCGCATTGACCCAGTTGCTCATCGCCGTGTCGCCCTTGCGGATGCCGATCCCCCACGGCACGTTCAGGAACCTGTCGCCGGTGAGGCGCAGGTCGCGGTCCTGCGTCGCGACGCCGAGCAGGAACGCATCGTCGAACATGAACGTGTCGGCGCGTCCGTCCTTCACCGCCGCTACGGCGAGCGCCGGCGAGTCGACCTGGAGGAGCTTCGAATTCTTGAAGCAGTTCGTCGTCCAGGTGGCATAGATCGCACCGCGCGTCGTCACGATGGTCTTGCCGGCGAGGGTGGGCACTGTCACCGAGGAGCTGTTCGGGACGAGCAGGCGTCCCGTCGCCGAGTAGTACGGGATCGAGAAGTCGATTTGCTCCGCGCGGGCTGCAGTCCACGTGAGCGTCGAGACGATGATGTCGACGCGTCCCGACATCAACGTCGGTATGCGGCTTGGCGTGGTCACGCAGGTGAAGTCCACCTTCTTCTTGTTGCCGAACGCGAGGCTCGCGAAGCGCCGAGCGACCTGCACGTCGTAGCCGTCGTTGTTCCCTCGCACGTCGATGAAGCCGAACGGGGAGAAGTCGCACTTGACACCGATCAGCCACTTCTTCCGCTTCTTGACGTCGCTTGGCAGTGCCGGGAGCTTCGGCTTCGCCGGCTTCTTCGGCGTGGCGGCAGGGCCGGCCAGGGCCGCCACCTTCCCTCCAGGTGCGGCGGTACCCCAGGCCGCGAACGCCGCTGCCGCGATCAAGAACGCGGCGGCGACGATGGTGATGCGCTTCATTCAACCCCTCCTTCTTCGATGGTGAGCTCTTCCAAAGAGTCCGCAAGCTGGAGCGTGCGGCGCAGGAAACGGCGCGTTCGCTCTGCTTTCGGCCGGTCGAGGACGTCGAGGGGATTGCCCTGCTCGACGATCTTGCCCTCGTCCATGAAGATCAGCTGGTCGCCGACGTCCCGCGCAAATTGCATCTCGTGCGTGACGACGAGCATGGTCATCCCGTCGCGCGCGAGGTCGCGCATCACGATCAGCACCTCACCGACGAGCTCCGGATCGAGCGCCGACGTGACCTCGTCGAAGAGCATCACGTGCGGCCGCATCATCAGGGCGCGCGCGATCGCAATGCGCTGCTGCTGCCCGCCGGAGAGCTGGTGTGGATAGCTGCGCGCCTTCTCGGACAGCCCGACGCGCTCGAGCAGCTCGTGAGCGCGCCGCTCGGCTTCCTTGTGCGGAACCTTGCCGACTCGCCGCGCCGCCAGCGTGATGTTGTCGAGGGCGCGTAGATGAGGAAAGAGGTTGAACTGCTGAAACACGATGCCGATGCGCTGCCGCAGCGCCGGGACTTTGACGCCCTTGCCGGTGATCTCCTCGCCCTCGAAGAAGATCCGGCCGCTGTCCACGGGCTCGAGCAGATTGACACAGCGCAGCAACGTACTCTTGCCGCTGCCGCTCGGCCCGATGATCACGAGAGCCTCGCCCGCGTTGACCGTCAAGTCGATGCCGTCGAGCACGACGTTGTCTCCGAAACTCTTGTGGACGTCCTCGAGCCGCACGACCGGCGCCGTCGCCGCGCGCGAAGGCTCCGCCACTGCCGCCCCTGAACTGTGCCCAACCACCCGGGGGGAAATCTACGCGAAAGCCGCGGTGCCGCCTAGGGACGGATGTGGCGAGGTAGGCCGTTCGGACTAGGGTGCGCGGCTTGACGGACATTTCGGATCTGATCCGGTCGCGCCGGACGCACAAGTCGTTCGGGCCCGAACCCGTGCCGCCAGACGTCGTCGACGAGTTGCTCGAGCTCGCGCGCTGGGCCCCGAACCACCACCGGACGAACCCCTGGCGCTTTCGCGTGCTCGGTCCCGCGACCCTGAAACAGCTCAAGGAAACGGCCGGCCCCGCGGAAGCCCCGAAGCTCGACCGTGCCCGGACGCTCGTCGTTGCGTCGGCTGTGTTGACCGGCGACCTCGAGCAGGATGAGGAAGACATCTGCGCGACCGCGTGTGCGATCTATGCAGTGCTGCTTGCGGCGCACGGGCGCGGGCTTGCGGGCTACTGGCGAACACCGCCGGTGCTCCGCACGAAGGCGGGTCGCGCTGCGGTCGGCCTGCCCGACGGCGAGCGGTTCCTCGGCCTGATCCACCTAGGGACGCCACGCAGCGATCCTCCCTCGCCCGAGCGGGCGCCCCTCGAGGACTACCGCCGCTACCTTCCTTAGGACAGGTAGCGTGGAAACGTGACCGAGGTCCCCGCCCAGCAGCCGGCGCACGAGATCGTGTGCCCCCACTGCAAAAAGACGTTCACGGCCGAGTTGATGGCCGGTCAGACCGAACGCCACCGAGGCTTCAAGTGCCCGCACTGCCGCCTCTTCGTACCGGCCGCCCGGGCCGCAGACGCCCGCTAGCGCTAGCGCTTCCTACGCGAAAGCTGCGCTTTCGCTCCGGGTCCAGGGACGCCGCTTCGCGGGGAATGTGCGCGGGCGGAGCCCGCGCACTCCTGCCGCGTCTCCGGTTCGCGATTGTCATCAACCGTGTGGGCACGGGCGCTGAAGCGTCCGAGCCCACATCTGTACGCCTGCGGCTAAGCCCGGCTTCGCCTGGTCTTAGCCTCCGGCCTTCAGGCGGAACGCAGGCCGAGGGTTTTAGGGCTCACAACCTGCCCTTGATCCCACAGGCCGGAGGTTAGAGCAGGCGCAGCCGCGCTAACCGCAGGCCGAACTTAAGGGGACCGCGACGCTTTTAGCGCCGCCGTCCCCGCGGTTGACACCAACCGCCGGCGACAACCCAAATGAGAGTGCGCGGGCTCTGCCCGCGCACGTTCCCCGCGAAGCGCCGTAACTCACTTCGCGCGAAAGCGCAGCTTTCGCGCGATTAGAGCTCGCGGTCGATGGTGTAGATGGGGCGGCCCTCTACGTCACGCTGGATGCGGCCGAGGTACTCGCCGACGAGCGCCAGGATGAAGCCCTGGATGCCGAGGACGGACAGGACCGCAACGCCGCCGAACAGCGGGCCCGGGAAGTTCGACTCGCCGATCCAGAACACCACTCCGTAGATGCCGAGCCCGAGCGCGAGCAGCGACGACACCGCGCCGAGCAGCACGCCTATCCACTGGATCGGCTGCGGCCAGTAGCCGGCCAGGACGTGGAGTGCGAGCCGCGTGAGGCGAAGAGGTGAGTAGCGCGACGGTCCATGGCGGGGCGCATGCGCGACGTCCACCTCGATCACGCTCGCTCCGCCGGAGAGAATCAGAGCCTTCGTGAACTTCTGCTTGCCGATCGATCCGAGCATCGGCTCGACGGCTTCGCGGCGGTACGCGTTGAACGCGCACCCGAAATCGGAGATCGACACGCCCGTGAAGCGGCGGAGCATGCCGTTGATCACTCGCGACGGCAGTGAGCGGCCGACCGGGTCTTTGCGCGCTCGGCGACGGCCGCTCGCAACGTCGTTGCCGGCCTCGACCGCTTCGACCAGCCGCGTGATGTCCTCCGGCTGGTTCTGCAGATCACCGTCCATCGTCACCACCACATCGCCGCGAGCACGCGACAGCCCGGCGTGCATCGCTGGATGCTGCCCGAAGTTGCGCTTGAAGCGCACCGCGCGCACGCGCGGGTCGCCGCCATGCAGGCGCTCCAACGCTGCGAACGTGCCGTCCGTCGAACCGTCGTCGACGAAGATCAGCTCGAACGTGCGCGGGCCGGAATCGAGCGCCGCAATGGTTCGCCTGTAGAGCTCGTCCACCGACGCGGCCTCGTTGAAGACGGTCACAACGATCGAGATGTCGGGCGCCGGTAGGTCGGCGTCTGTCACGCGGCGCGTCTCGATCGCTTCAGTGCCTGTCATGACAAGAGAATAGTGCGTGCCGGGATCACTCCTTCGAGGGACGCCGAGAGCGCGACCCAGGACGAAGCTGACAAAGGCATGCCTGCGGCATCTCTCCATCGGCGCCTGCTCGTCGTGACCGGGATCGGGTTCTACGGGCTCGTCCTGATGTGCTTCGTTCTCTTCGAGGTCCCCGGCCTCGGCCTCGGCCACTTCTTCTACATTCCGGTCGCGCTGCTGGCGCTCGCCTGCGGTACGCGCGTCGGCCTCCTCGGTGGTGTGATCGCAACAGGGCTGTACGCGCTTGCAATCGCGGCGACTCCGCGCCTCCCGACCGGCGACGTCTTCACTGCCGCGACGCTGATCCGTTTCGTGACCTACTCCTCGTGCGGCGTCCTCGTCGGCTGGTTCGCCAACGAGCACCGCTCCCATGTTGCGCAGCTTCGCGAGCTCGCAGAGCGCGACTTCCTCACGGGCTTCTTCAACACGCGCATGTTCGACGAGGTTCTGGCGAGCCGTTGCAGCTCGGCCCGACCGTTCCTGCTGATCCTCGGTGACATGGACAACCTCAAGCTGTTCAACGACACGCACGGCCACACCGGCGGAAACGGCGAGCTACGACGGCTCGCGACCGCGCTGTCGCAGGCGGTCGGCCCCGAGGACGAGCTCGCCCGCGTCGGCGGAGACGAGTTCGCAGTCCTCACCCATACGCCCGCAGCGGAAGCAGGCGCGTTCTGCGCGGACATTCGTGCTGCGCTCGCGGCGCAGGACATCCACATCACCTTCGGGTGGGCGGCATCACCGGAGGATGGGATCGGGCCGCTCGAGTTGTTCCGCAAGGCCGACGATCGCCTCTACGCCGCCAAGCTGATCCAGCGCAACCATCACGTCGTGGAACAGCTGACCCGGGCAGCGGTGGCGCCGCCCGTGTCCAACTGAGCTCGGTGGCTACGCGGCTTCTGCCAGCGGCTCGGCCCTGACGGCTCCGGCCTTGGCGCCAACCCGAGGCTTGCCGATCGCGAACGCAGCGATGGCACCAAGCAGGACGACGCCCGCGCCGATCCAGACGGCCGCGTTCATTCCGTTCACGAACGTTTCGTGCGTGCGGTAACCGCCGTACGCCGAGAACACTGAGGCGAGCACTGCTACGCCGAACACTCCGCCCAGTTCACGGATCGCGTTGTTCGCCCCGGATGCCTGACCTTGCTCCTCAGGCTTCACCGCTGAGAGGACGACGTTGGCGACCGGCGCCCAGAACATCGCCATGCCGATGCCCGACACTGCGAAAGGCGCGATCAACTGCCAGTAGGGCGTGGTCGGCGTCGAGATAGCCGCAATCGATCCAAGCCCTGCCGCCTGCAACATCAGGCCCACCCCCATGAGCCGATGCCCGCCGATCCGGTCGGAGAGAGCCCCGGCGACCGGCGCCACGAAGAGAGGCATGATCGTCCACGGCAGGATGCGAACGCCGCTTCCGAGCGGGCTATAGCCCTGGATGATTTGAAAGAACTGGCTCAGCAGGAAGATCGAGCCGAACATGCCGAAGAACATGAAGAGGGAAGCGACATTCGCGAGCGCAAAGGCGCGGTTCTTGAAGAAGCGCATCGGCAGCATCGGGTCCGTCACGCGGAGCTCCCAGAGGATGAACAAGGCGAACACAGTCGCACCGGCCACCAGAGCCGCGACTATCTCGGGTGATGCCCAGCCCTGCCCGTTGCCGCGCACGAGTCCCCAAACGATTCCGGTGAGACCGACGCTTGCCAGCGCGAGGCCCGGCAGATCGAGCCTGGCCGCCGGCCCGTGCGACTCGTCCAGCCGGCGAAGCGCAAGCGGAATCAAGGCCACGCCGATCGGAACGTTGAGCCAGAAGATCCAGTGCCACGAGATGCCGCTGACGACGGCGCCGCCCACGACCGGGCCGAGCGCCACGGCCAGGCCGGCGATGCCGCTCCAGGCGCCGATGAAGGCGCCGCGGCGATTGGCCGGCACGCCCGCGCTCAGGATCGTCAGCGTCAGGGGCGTGATGATCGCGCCGCCCGCACCCTGAGCCGCACGCGCTGCGATCAGCGCTCCCGCAGTAGGCGCAAGCGCAGCCGCCGCCGACGAAACGGTGAAGATCGCGAGACCGACCGCGAGCATCCGGCGCCGGCCGAATCGGTCGCCGAGCGCAGCGCCGGTCAGGAGCAGGACTGCGAACGTCAGCGTGTATGCGTTGACCGTCCACTCGAGGCTCTCGATGGTCGCGTGCAAGTCCTTGCGGATCACCGGCAGCGCGGTCGTGACCACGAGGTTGTCGAGGGTGGCCATGAACACTGCCACCGAGGTGATTGCGAAAGTCCACATCGTTCGAGTCTTAGCGCTCATGGATTCCTCCTTCGGTGATCTCTTGGCTGGCGTTGCTTGTGAGTCATCACTTACTTCAAGTCCAAAAAAAGAGAACGCCTAGACGTCCTTGCGGCAGCCCTCGATGAGACGCTTCGCCCAGCCTTCGTCGGCGCCGAGCAGGTCCAGCGAAGCCATGACGTTCAGGAGCATCCCCTTGGCGAAGAAGTGGGAGACGCGGTCCGGCGGCAGGCCCGAGACGCGCTCGACGTACTCGACGAGCTCGCCGTAACCGGCCCGCACGACCTCGCGGATCTGCGGGTCGTCGGACGCCGCGTAGGCCTGCATCTGGGAATGGAGGTACGTCGGATCGGTACCCAGGCGCTCGACGTACGCCTCGCCGATTGCGTGCAACGCGTCCTCGCCCTTCAGGCCGGCAGCGGCCGTGCGGAACATCTCGAGCGTCCCGCGCATGCAGCGTTCGATCGTGGCCACGAAGAGCTCTTTCTTCGTGCCGAAGAGGCGGAAGACGTAGGGCTGTGAGATCCCGACAGCCCTGGCGATCGCCTCCGTCGAGCCGCCCTCGAACCCGTGCGCGGCGAACTCGGCCAGGGCGGCTTCGAGGATCTGCTCACGGCGCTCCTCGGCGCTCCTTCGCTCTGCGACTGCCATCGCTGTAAGTTAGCTATTACTCACTAACTTGTCAAATCACTTACGAAGCAGGGCCATGCCCCGGGCGAGGCGGACGGGATCCCGGCCCTCCTGCGCGGCGAAGCGCGAGAACGCTTCGGTCGAGTTCACGTCGTCGGAGACCAACACGCCGCCGGGCCGCAAAGCGGGCCAAGCGGCATTGAACTCGAACCACATGCAGTCGAACGAGTGCTCGCTGTCGTGCATGAACGTGTCCACCGTTCCCAGTCGCTCGAGCAACGGCGGGAGCTCCTCCTGGCTGCGGCCGAGAATCAGCGTCCAGCACTCCTTCAGCGGTCGCGGGATCAGCCAGCCGGGCTCGGAGCCGGGTGGGATGCCCGCGCGCCCTTCACCCTCGTAGAACGTCCCCGCCTCGTACTCGCGGCCGACCTCGCGGGGCAAGTCGATCGAATGGAGATGCCCGGCGCCGTTCGCCTGCAGCGCGAGCAGCGAGAACGCGGTCGAGAAGCCGTTCGCAACGCCCGTCTCCACGGCGACCGTGGGCCGCACCGTGCGCAGCACCGCATAGAGGTAGACGCCCTCCGTGTACCCGATAGCACCGAGCGAGTGGCCGCCGTTCTGCGACACCGCGGCCTGATGCTCGCGTCCCTTCTCGAGCAGGTGATCCATCAATCCGCTCGAACGCACCTCGCGCTCGTAGCGCGCCAGGGCCCCACGGCCGCCGAGAAAGCGCGCGACGTCGCTTCTGATCCGCTGGGCCTCCACGAAGCGACGCGGATGCCGCGCGCTGCGGGCGGCCCGGTAGAGCGTTCGTTTCAACGCGAGCGCCGGCACGGCCGCGGATCGTATCGTTGCTCCCATCGACGCCAGGGTCCTCCACCTCCCCGTGAACCTCGCAGGCACGGGGTGGGCACACGTGAACGCCTTGCGCCGCAAGGGCGTCGACGCGCGGCTTCTCGTCTTCTGGCCACAGAAGTGGCGGCCCGACGAGTACGACATCAACCTCGACTTGCCGCGCCAGGGACTCCTCCGGCAACAGGCCGTTCAGTGGCGCGCGCTCGCGCGCTATCTCCCGCAGACCGACATCTTCCATTTCTACTTCGGGAAGACGCTCGTCCCTAAGTCGCTCAACATGCCGATCCTGCGCGCCGCGCGGAAGAAGTCCGTGA
>JALYST010000109.1 GCA_030854665.1 Actinomycetota bacterium | reverse complement strand
CCTTGTCGGTCGCGCTAGCGGCCATTAGTGCTCCTCCTCTTCAATCTTGGTTTCAGTTTCGGTTTCAGTTTCGGTTCCAGTTTCGGTTCCAGTTTCGGTTTCGGTTTCAGGGGCCTCTGCTTGTGGCTCTGAGCCACTTGCCTCGTCCTCGGCCTCGGGCTCCGCTTCGGCAGCGGTCTCCTCGGCGGGCTGGGCACTTTGTGGCTCGGAGCCACTCGCCTGCGCTCCTGATGTGTCGCCCTCCGCTTCCAGTTGCTCGATCCGGGCGTCAATCAGGCCGTACAGGTCCTGCAGCGGTGCCGTGAACAGGGCGACAATCCCCGTGACCGGCCCGATGACCGCCGCCAGCACCTGGCTGCGGAGGACGTCGAGCGGCGGCAGCTTCGCCAGCGACTCGATCTCGGCGGCCTCGATCGGCCGGCCTTCGAGCAAGCCGCCGCGGACTTCGAGCACCCGGGTCTCGCGGGCGGCGTCCACCAGGGCCTTCGCCACTGCGACCGGATCCCCGTCGGATTCCAGGAACGCGATCGCGGTCGGCCCCTCGAGCAGCGCGAGGAGCGTGTCCGATCCGGCGGCTTCCGCCGCGCGTCTCGTGAGCGTGTTCTTTACGACGGAAAAGCGGGCCCCGTGCTCGATCAGCTTCGACCGGAGCTCGTCGATCTGCGGCATGGTCAGCCCGCGGTAGTCCGCGACGAGCAGCGTCTCCGTGCTGCGCAGCCGCTCGGTCAGCTCGGCGACCACTCGTTCCTTGTCCTCTTTCTTCACGTACTCACCTCCTCGAAACGAATCGAGCCCGCACGCAGGCGGGCTCGCTGAGGAGGAAAAACCTCTTCACCGATCCACCTCGGCTGGGCTTCTGCCCTCTCGGGCTGCCAGCTGTCTCAGGCGACGGGCTTTGTTGACTAAGCCGGAACTGCTTCTTGCTGTGATGCCTCCAAGTCTTCGAGGATGCCCCGGGTCTTCTGAGTGTCGACCCGGATCCCTGGGCTCATGGTAGTCGCGACCGTGATCTGCCGGATATAGCGGCCCTTCGCAGCTGCCGGCTTCGCCTTGACGATCTCGTCGAGGAGCGCCGCGTAGTTCTCGACGAGCTGCCGGTGGTCGAAGCTCTTCTTGCCGATGGCGACGTGAACGCAAGCGCCGCGGTCAGTTCTGTATTCGAGCTTTCCGGCCTTGGCGTCACGAACGGCCTTGGCCACGTCCATCGTCACCGTCCCGGTCTTCGGGTTCGGCATCAGGCCGCGCGGCCCGAGGATGCGGCCGAGCTTGCCGACGTTCCCCATCTGGTCCGGAGTGGCGATCGCGACGTCGAAGTCGGTGAAGCCCTCCTCGACCTTCTTGGCCAGATCCGCGGAGCCGACGATGTCGGCGCCGGCCTCCTGCGCCTCCCTGGCCTTCTCGCCTTCGGCGAAGACGGCCACCTTCGCCTCCTTGCCGGTTCCGTGCGGGAGCATGAGCGTGCCCCGGAGCTGCTCGTCGGCGTGCCGGACGTTCAGGCCGAGCCGGAAGTGCACCTCGACGGTCTCGTCGAACTTCGCCGTCTGCATCTCCTTGAGCAGGCGGACGGCCTCGGCGGGCGCGTATTCGTGTTCGCGGTCGAAGAGGGACTTCGCGTTCCGGTAATTTTTCCCGTGCGCCATCAGAGGATGTCTGTCTCGACGCCCATGGACTGTGCGGTGCCCGCGATGATCCGCATCGCCTGATCGACGGTTCGCGCGTTCAGGTCGGGCATCTTCGTCTCGGCGATCGCGCGCACCTGGTCGTGGGTCAGCCGGCCGACCTTCTCGCGGTTCGGCTCGCCCGAGCCTTTCTCGACCCGCAGGGCCTCCTTGATCAGGACGGCGGCAGGCGGCGTCTTGGTGATGAAGTCGAACGAGCGGTCCTCGTAGACCGTGATCTCCACCGGGGTGATGCGACCGTTCTCCTGCTGGGTCTGCGCATTGAACGCCTTGCAGAACTCCATGATGTTGACGCCGTGCTGGCCGAGCGCAGGACCGACCGGCGGCGCGGGGTTGGCCTGCCCGCCGGGGATCTGCAGCTTGATGAGTGTGAGAACTTTTTTGGCCATGATCTATCTGCGCCCAAGCCAGACTGAAGTCTGGCACGGGATTCAATCCAATTTCTTCACCTGGTCGAACGTGAGCTCCACCGGAACCTGCCGCTCGAAGATGTCCACGAGGACCTTGAGCTTCTGCTGGTCGGCGTTGACGTCGACGACCTCGCCGTCGAAGTCGGAGAGCGGCCCGGAGGTTACCTTCACCGACTCGCCGAGCGAGAACTCCACCTGGGCGCGAGGGCGGTCGCCGTCGCCGCGGCCGGTGTGGAGGATCCGGTCGACCTCGTTCTGGGCCAGAGGGACGGGTTTCGCGCCCGCGCCGACGAACCCGGTGACGCCCGGCGTGTTCTTGACGACGGTCCAGGCCTCATCGGTCATGTCCATGTTGACGAGGACGTAGCCCGGCAGCACGCGTTTCTCGGTCTGGACCTTCTGGCCTTCCTTCGTCTCGATGACCTGCTCGGTCGGGACGACGACCCGGCGAAATTTCGGCGCCTGGTTCATGGACGTGATCCGGTGCTCGAGGTTGGTCTTCACCTTGTTCTCGTGCCCCGAGTAGGTGTTGATGACGTACCACTTGAACATTTAGATAAGCACGTCCTGGACTAGGCGCTTGAAGACGAGGTCTGCGCCATAGAGGAAGATGCCGACGATCACGCACGCGATCAGCACGACGACCACGCCCTGGATCAGCTGGTTCTGGGTCGGCCACTCGACCTTCTTCAGCTCGGCCCAGGACTCGCCAACGAACCCTCCCACCCCGCCGCCGCGTGCCACTCTCGGCTCGCGGGCGGGTTCCGGGCGAGCAGCTGCGCGTGCGGTCGGACGCCGCGGTGGCGCAGGAGGGCCTCCCGGAAGGGCGGCTTCGTTGCCCGGGCTCATCTGCTCCCTGCGGGCGCGGCGCTGCGCACGGGTCTGGCGCGCCATCTAGCGCGTCTCCCGGTGCGCGGTATGGGTGCCGCACCAGCGGCAGTATTTGCGGACTTCGAGCCGGTCGGGCGTGTTCCGCTTCGACTTTGTGCTCATGTAGTTCCGCCGCTTGCACTCGTTACAGGCGAGCGTGATTTTGTCTCGTACTCCAGTGGCCATTTCTGTCTCGAATTAGAGGAATGCGCACGCCGAGACAAGACCCAGGCCCGCGCGGAGAAAGAAGTGTAGCTAGTCCGATCGAAGTCCGGCTCCCTTCCGATCGAAGTCCGGCCCCCGCTGCGCGGCGGCCATGATGACTTCGATCGGGGTCACCTAGGGGCTCCTCGCGCCGACGCCGGCAAAGCTGGCATCGGCTAGGGGCGGAATCCAGTAAGGCAGCTTGCGTACGGCTAAAATGAGGGCTGCGGGGCGGCGTAGCTCAGCTGGTTAGAGCAGCGGAATCATAATCCGCGTGTCGCAGGTTCGAGTCCTGCCGCCGCTACTCCGGGCGTACGCGCAAGGTCTGGCCGGCTCTGCCGGTCATGACTGT
>JALYST010000088.1 GCA_030854665.1 Actinomycetota bacterium | reverse complement strand
GACAGCCTCGGCTTCGCCGTCCGCGCCGGGGTCGTCACCATCGCCGACGGCCGTCCTCGGCAGCCAGACCACCCCGACCCCGTCCGGAGGGCTTCCGTCGACCGCGACCTCACGTGGAACCGGAACGGGCGGGAGGCGGTACTCATGATGGAATGGCCACGCTCGAAGACGCCGAGGCCGCGCGTCGCAAACACCAGGACCGCTTTGCGGCGATGGGTGCCCACGCGATCGAAATCCAGCCGCTCAGCGATCTGAGCGGGTACGAGCTCATCGTCCACTTCGCCGAGACGCCGACCATCGTTGTACCAAGCTCGCTGGTCACGACGAATGCCGGAAAGACCTCGATGGTGCCGATGCGGATGGTGACCAGAACCGGATAGCGTCCGCACGTAACGGGAAAAGCACCACCAGATTTGCTTTGCTTCGTAGAATCCCGCCGGGGATAGGAAGCAGCAATGCGGCCGGGGCCTACGACTCTGGCGAGGCTCGCGACAGGCGTCTCCGCGATGGTCGCGGTTGTGATCCTGGCGCTGTTGCCGCCGTCCCGTTTTTGCGTTCCCGTCACGATCGCGGCATCCAATGAGAAGTCCGCACTCCTCAGCGTTCTCGCCGACGACTACGAACGGGGGCGACCCGTCGTCGATGGCAGGTGCGTTGATGTGCAGATCTTCAGGGTGCCCTCGGGCGAAGCCGAGGCGGCGCTGCGCCGCGGCTGGGATGCGGTTTCGGTTGGTGCGCCCGAGCCCGGCGTTTGGTCCCCGGCCGCGACCACATGGGTGAAGCTCCTCGACTTTCATCGCACCGCGGACGGTCTTCCCAAGGTCGTGCCTGCAGCCACGCCAAGCATCACTCAGTCGCCGCTCGTCATAGCGATGCTGAAGCCGCTGGCTGAGGCGATGGGCTGGCCCGGAAAGGACATCGGCTGGGCCGACATCTTCGATCTTGCGCAGGATCCGCAGGGCTGGGCAAACCGCGGTCACGCGGACTGGGGCCGGTTCAAGCTCGGCAAGACGAGCCCACTGATCTCGACCTCCGGACTCCACGCGCTGATCGCTACCCACTACGCCGGCGGCGGCAAGGGCGACGGATCGGCTCCTGAGGCCCGCACGCTCGCGCTGATGCGGGCGGTGGAGAATTCGGTCCTTCACTACGGCGATACCGTCTCGACGTACCTCAAGGACCTCCTCGCGTGTGACGATCGCGGATTAGCCGAGCAATGCGTCTCCGCGATCGCCATCGAGGAGAAGCAGGTGTGGGATTACAACCGCGGCAATCCCTCCTCGTTGGTGCCCGAGCCCAAGGGTGTCGTCCCGCGTGTTCCACTCGTAGCCATCTATCCGCGTGAAGGAACGCTGTTCGCGGACCACCCGTACGTGGTGCTGACCAGCGACGACCAAAAGCGCCGTGCAGCCGACGGGTTCCTCGTGTATCTCCAGGGTCCCGAGGCGCAAGGTCGGTTCCAGCGAGCGGGACTTCGTGGCTACAACGGCGATCCCGGCCCCGAGATAACGAAGATCAACTTTCTGGATCCCGGAAAGCCCACCTCGGTCTATCCGCTGCCGGTGCCAGCGGTCGTCAGCGATATCCAGGCTTCGTGGAAAGCCATTCGCAAACCGGCGAGGGTGCTCCTCGTCGTCGACGTCGGGAGCTCCATGGCCGAGCGTGCGCCGGATACGTCAAAGACCAAGCTCGATGTGGCAAAGGAGGCCGCTTCCGAGGCCCTCGGAGGATTCGAGCCGGGCGACGAGGTCGGACTCTGGTCGTTCTCGAGTGCCTCCGGTGCGGATCCTCCATACCGGGAGGTCGTTCCACCCGGTCTGATTTCGCAACAGAAAGCGCTGCTGAAACACGACATCGAGGCGCTCCAACCGCAGGGCCAGCACAAGGCGCTCTACAGGACGCTCGACGCCGCGGTTGCCTCGATGCGTGCGAGCTACGACAGCGCGCGGATCAACGCCGTCGTCTTGCTGACCGATGGCGGCAACGACGATCCGGCGAACAATGACCTGAATGGGCTTCAGCGCACCCTCCGCGCGCAGCCTGACGACAAGTTCGTTCGCGTTTTCACTGTCGGCTTCGGCGCCAAGGCCGACCTGACCACTCTTGAGAACATCGCGCTCGCCGCGCGCGGTGGGGCGTACTCGGCCAAAGATAAGAGAGCGATGGACAAGATCCTCGTCTCGGTGGTCTCGAACTTCTGATGCGTGCGCTGGTCGAGCTTCGCGACCCGCTTGCGGTCGCCTTCGCGGCGGCCGCCGCGCTCGCCGCCTTGTGGCTCGGTCACGATCTCCTCGCCATCGCCGCTGGGACCCTGGCCGTGCTCGTCACGCGCGTCGCCGCCGGATTAGGTCTAGAGAATCTGCTGCGACCGGCGCCTCCCCCGCAGGAGGTCGCGCTCCGAGAGGGTTACTGGTTCGCGCCGCTAACCCGGCGCGAGGCCGACGTCGCGGTCCTGATCCGCGACTCAACGAACAAGGAAATCGCCGAGCGCCTCGTCCTGTCAGAGCGGACGATCGACAACCACGTCCAGAACATCATGAACAAGCTCAACCTGCACCACCGGGCACAGATCGCATCATGGGTCACTGAGCGAAACAGGCCGTCGCTTGCGCCCAAGCCCTGACAAGCCGTTTTGAGCACCCACTGAGTACCGAATAGGCCCTTTCCCGGAGGTTTTCGCCCGCCCTCCTGGCGCACCTTGTCGCCGAAAGCCGCCAGCGGCTCTCGGAGGTAAGGAAAGTGGAGCGCAAGAGTCGGTTAGGGACCTGGATCACCGCGATCGGGGCGGTCGTTCTGGTGGCGGCCTACATCGTCGGCCAGCGCCCGCAGCCCCAGCCGACCGCTTCGTGTCCGAACCCGGTGCAGCTCGTCGTGATCGCCTCCAACGAGAAGTCGGGGCCGATCGGCGACATGGCCGCGGACTTCGTAAAGACCGGCGCGGCCGTCGACGGCCGCTGCGTGGACGTCAAGGTGGTGCGGAAGGCCTCCGGAGACGCCGAGGCGGCGCTCGCTCAGGGTTGGGACGAAGCGCGAGACGGAGCGCGGCCCGACGTCTGGTCGCCCGCGGCGACGACGTGGGTGAACCTCCTTCGCGAGCATCGCGTCAGCGCCGACAAGCAGGACCTCATCCCGACGTCGCTGCCGAGCCTCATGCAGTCGCCCCTCGTCATCGCGATGC
>JALYST010000084.1 GCA_030854665.1 Actinomycetota bacterium | reverse complement strand
CCGCCTTCATGGCCGCAGCCGACCTCGAGAACCCGCCGCGGCGCTTCCGGTAGCTGAGAGAGTGCGAAGCCCGTGAAGTCCAAGACGGTCACCCTCGCACAGGCACGCCGGATCGCGGTCCGCACTCAGCTTCTCGACGGCAGCGCCACCGGCGTCCTCGCCACGGTTCGCCGGCTGGGCTTCCTCCAGATCGATCCGATCTCCACGGTTGCACCGCCGCAACGACTCGTCCTGTGGAGCCGCCTTGGACCCTACGACTCGGCCGAGCTCGACCGACTGCTTTGGAAAGAGCGCAAGCTCTTCGAGTGGAGCGCATTCATCTGGCCGATCGAGGACTTCCCGCTCATCCGAGCGCGCATGCGCCGCCGGCGGGGCAAGTACAAGTACGAGCAGCAAGGAACCGAGTTCCTGCGGAGGAACGCGCGCTTCAGACGGCACCTCCTGCGCGAGCTCGAAGAGCGCGGGCCGTTGCTCTCGCGCGAGATCGAGGCGGACCTGATGGTGTCGCGAGACCCACACGACTGGTGGGGAAGCCGCAAGGTGTCGCTCATGCTCGAGCTGCTCGAGGGTCGGGGTGTCGTTGCGATCGTCGGACGCCGCGGTAACCAGCGCCTGTGGAACCTTGCCGAGCGGTGGTACCCGGAGGCCGAGAGCATGCCTTGGCCCGAAGCAGAGCGGCTGCTCGCGGAGAAACGCTTCCGTGCCCTGGGCGTGAGGTTCGAGAAAGGTGAGTGGCGCGCGCATCCCGACGCGGAGGACGGGCCGATGCCGAAGCGCGTGACGTTCCTCTCGCCGTTCGACCGCCTCATCCACGACCGCGATCGCGCAGAAGCCCTCTGGGACTTTCACTACCGACTGGAGATGTACGTGCCCAAACTGAAGCGCGAGTACGGGTACTACGTCCTCCCCATCCTGCAAGGCGACCGGCTGATCGGCAGGATCGAGCCCGTGCTCGATCGCAAGACGGGCGTTCTGCACGTCAAGGGCATCTGGTGGGAGCCGGGCGTCAAGCCGGTCTCTGTGCAAAGGCCCCTGAAAGACCTCGCAACCTTCATCGGCGCCGGTAGCATCGCGGCGTAGTGGACTTCGAGACGCGCGCCATCCACGAAGGACAGGAGCCCGATCCGGCTACCGGCGCGATCACGACGCCGATTTACCTCACTTCGACGTACGTGCAGGATGCGGTCGGCGAGCACAAGGGCTACGACTACTCCCGCGTCGCAAATCCGACACGCACCGCGCTTCAGCAGTGCCTGGCGTCACTCGAGTCGGCCGAGCACGGGCTCGCATTCGCGTCAGGGCTCGGCGCCGTGACGACGATCATGCACCTGCTCAACCCGGGCGACCGGATGGTGCTGATCGCGGATGTCTACGGGGGCGTCTACCGGATGACGTCGCAGGTGTACGAGCCCAAGGGTTACGTCTTCGACTACCTCCCCGCGGCCGAGTTCGACGACCTCGCCTCCCACCTGGACGAGCGCACTCGGATCGTCTGGGTCGAGACGCCCTCGAACCCGATGCTGAACATCGTCGACATCAAGAAGGCGGCGGAGGCGGCGCATGCGGCGGGCGCGATCCTGGTCGTCGACAACACATTTGCGACGCCGTATCTGCAGCGGCCCCTGGAGTTCAGTGCCGACATCGTTGTGCACTCGACGACCAAGTACCTCGGTGGCCACTCCGACGTCATCGGCGGTTTCGCCGCCACGAACGATCCGACGATCGCGGAACGGCTCACGTTCCTGCAGAAGTCCCTCGGCGCGGTTCCGAGCCCGCTCGACTGCTGGCTCGTGCTGCGCGGGATCAAGACGCTCGCCGTGCGCATGCGCCAGCACTGTCAGACCGCGCATGGGCTCTCCGGCTTCCTCGAGCGGCATCCACGGGTCGAGCAGGTCCTGTATCCGGGGCTGCCCGGACATCCCGGCCACGCGATCGCCGCGAAGCAGATGCACGACTTCGGCGGCATGATCTCGTTCCTGGCGGAGTCGGAGGAAGAGGCGACGGCATTCGTCGCGAGCACGAAGATCTTCAAGCTCGCTGAATCGCTCGGCGGGGTCGAAAGCCTCATCGAGCTGCCCGCGCGCATGACGCACGCGTCAACGGCAGATGCGCCGTTCGCGGCGCCGCGGAACCTCGTTCGGCTCTCGGTCGGCCTGGAGTCCGCAGACGACCTCCTCGAGGATCTCGAGGCGGCCTTCGCCAAGGTCGCGGGCGGAACCCACTCCGCCCGGTCGGTGTAACAGCTCAAACCGACCAAGGAGCGACCAATGAGACGTCCACTGCTGCTCGCGGCGGCGCTCACCGCGCTGTTGCTGTTCCCGGCCGCAGCGACCGCGAAAGGGCCGTCGGCTGCGACGATCGCCGGCCCCGGGCTGGCGCACATGCTGACCATCAACGGATCTGGGGAGGGCAGCGACGCCTCGCCCCTGGGGATCCTCGTCACCGAGACAGGCCTCTTTGCCCAGGCCTTCAAGCAGACTCCCGTCGCAACGACTCGATCGCGTCCGGCGGACCGGCTCGGCCCGCGCTACGACGTGACGTACACGGTCCCGGGGCCGAACGGCGATTCCACGCTTCGCCAGGCTCTCTATCCCTACGCCGTCAACGGGCCCGCGAGTTACATGACGCCCGGGCAGAAGTTCTGGGGCTCGGAATCGGCCCCGGGAGGCTGGTATCGCGGCTCGGCCGCGCTGAAGAGCATGCTCGTGCAGGCAGGGCTGCCCGCCGCGGCACCCACGAAGCGAACCAGCCGGGCTCAGGCCCACAAGCGCGCCGTCGCGGTCGGCGCCGGGGCCGGAGTCGCACTCGCAGCAGGCGCTCTGGGCCTGCTGTACCGGCGACGGCGCTCCGGTCCCCACTGAAGGCATGGGAGGATCCGGGCTCAGTGAGCTCGGATCCTCTCGATCTCCACCATCAGGGAGCGGAGCGCGTCATTGCGTCCTACCTCGTCGAGACCGAGGACGGGCCGGCGCTCTTCGACTGCGGTCCCTCGTCGTGCCTCGAGCACCTGCACTCGGCTCTGCGCCAGCGCGGGGTCGAGCTCCAGGACCTCAGGCACCTGCTCCTCTCCCACATCCATCTCGACCACGCCGGCGCGGCCGGTGTCCTCGTGCGTGAACACCCCACGCTGCAGGTACACGTCTCCGAGATAGGCGCGCCGCATCTGGTCGATCCCAGCCGGCTCGAAGCAAGCGCGCGGCGTCTGTACGGCGGCACGTTCGACGCGCTGTGGGGAGAGCTTGCGCCGGTCCCGCAACCGAACATCCGCGTGGTGGGCATTGACGTGCTTGGCCTGGAGTGCTTTCCGTCACTCGGCCACGCAAATCACCACGTCTGTTACCTCGCAGGCGATGGCACCTTGTATGCGGGCGACGCGGCCGGCGTCCGCCTCCAGCCCGATCGCACGGTCATACCGCCGACGCCACCGCCGGATTTCGATCTCGAAGCGTGGAACCGGACGATCGACGAGATCGAGAAGCGGAGGCCGAGCAGGCTGGCACTGGTCCACTTCGGCGTCGCGGACAATCCAGAACCGCACCTTGCGGAGCTCCGGGAACGACTCGCGGTCTGGGCCGGTCGAGTCCAAGCGGGCGCAACGGAAGAGGAGTTCAGCGAGGCGGCTCGCAGCGATGTGGCGGCCAACGGAGGCGACGTGGAGACGTATGACCGCGCAATGCCCTTCTGGCAGTCCTACGCCGGACTGAAGCGCTACTGGGAGCAGCGCTCTGGCTCTTGAGCTAAGCCCTCTGCGCGAGCGCAACTTCCGCCTGCTCGCAGGCGCGCGAACGATCTCGTTCTTCGGCACGAATCTCGCGCCGATCGCGGTCGCTTTCGCCGTACTCGACCTGACGGGGTCGGCGACCGACGTCGGGATCGCCTTCGCCTGCTGGACATTGGCCCAGATCTCCACGCTGTTGATCGGCGGCGTTGTCGCCGATCGTCTCCCTCGGCGTCTCGTGATGCTGTCGTCGGATTCCGCGAACTTCGCGATTCGCGCCGCCATGGGCGCCTTGCTCGTCGGCGGGCACGCCCGCATCTGGGAGATCTTCGTCCTGCAGGCGCTCGGCGGCGTGGCGACCGCCTTCTACTCGCCGGCCTCGACCGGTCTCGTGCCCGAGACGGTTCGACCCGCCCTTCTCCAACAGGCCAACGCGTTCATGAGCATCTCCCGCTACCTGGCCTTTCCGGTCGGCGCGGCAGCGGGCGGCGCCATGGTGGCGACGATCGGGAGCGGCTACGCACTCCTCCTCGATGCCTTGACGTATGCGACGAGCGCGCTTCTGTTGAGCCGTATCCGTTTGCCAGGCCGGTCGCGGACGGCGGCTGCTCCGAACTTCTTGCGCGAACTTCGCGAAGGGTGGCAGGCGTTCACGGAGCACACCTGGGTCTGGCTGCTCACCGGCTGGATCTCCCTGTACTTCCTCGTGACCTACGCGCCGTTCTTCGTGCTCGGGCCGTACATCGCGAAGAACTCGCTGGGCGGCGCCACGGCCTGGGCGATCATCGTCACCGGGGAGGCGATCGGAGCACTGGCGGGTGGCCTCCTCGGCCTTCGCCTGCGACCGCGCCGTGCCATGACCTCGATCTGTGCCCTCTTCATCACAACAGGACTGCAGTGCGCGCTGCTGGCGGTCCACGCGCCGGCGCTCACCATCGGCGCCGCGGCGGTTCTCGCGGGCTTCGCCTTCTCTTACGGAACCGTGATCTGGGACACGGCTCTGCAGCAAACGATCGCGCCCGCGATGCTCGCCCGCGTCAGCGCATACAACTGGATGGGCGCGATGGCCTTTCTGCCTCTCGGGTACGCCATCGCAGGACCAGTTGCGAACGTCATCGGCGTGTCGACGTTCCTCTGGATCGGTGTCGTCTGGCTCGTCGTGACCACCTTGATCGTGATCTCGGTGCGCGACGTGCGCGACTTTCGGCTCGAGCCGATTGATCTGCCCCAAGCGGAGCTCGCGCCAGCAGTAGCGGCCTCGTAGGCTCCCTGCATGCCGCCTGTCCCCGTTCCTCCCGACGTCGACGAGTTTCTCTCGCGCCCGAATCCCGCAGTCATTGCGACGCTCCGTCCGGACGGCTCGCCGCACACGGTGCCCACCTGGTACGACTGGGAAGAGGGGCGCGTGCTGCTGAACATGGACGAAAGCCGTCTCCGCTTACGGTTCCTGCGCCGAGATCCCCGTGCTGCGCTGACCGTGCTCGACGAAGGCAGCTGGTACAGCCACATCGGCCTGATCGGCCGGGTCGTCTCGATCGAGGACGATCCCGATCTCGCCGACATCGATCGGCTCGCCGTTCGCTACACCGGGCAGCCGTTTCGCCGGCGTGACTCCAAGCGTGTCAGCGCGTGGCTCGAGCCCGAACGCTGGCACGGGTGGTCCGACGCCGGGCCAAGAAGCTAGCCCATCGCTTTCTCGTAGGCGCCGACGTAGTCGCGCACCATCCGCTCGGGCGAGAACTCTTGCTCGACGTAGCGTCGTAGCTCGAACGGATCGAGGTCGTCCGCAGCAGGGAGCGCATCGGCCATCTGTTTGTAGTGGTCGACGATGATGCCGCTGCGTCCGTGCTCGATCACTTCCGGGACCGCGCCCCACCGCGTCGCGATCACCGGCGTCCCGCAGGCCATCGACTCGATCATGACGAGTCCGAACGGCTCCTCCCACTCGATCGGAAAGAGGGTCGCGCGCGCGTTCTGCAGCAGCTCTACCTTCTCGCCGTGCGT
Source organism: Actinomycetota bacterium (assembly GCA_030854665.1). GTDB lineage: Bacteria > Actinomycetota > Thermoleophilia > Gaiellales > Gaiellaceae > 3-1-20CM-4-69-9. The sequence goes on along the minus strand of JALYST010000084.1, from coordinate 41,112 downwards.
CACCTCGCCGAGGTACTCGATGCCATCGACAAGGTGCGGTTCGACAAGCTGATGGAAGTATTCGCGTTCCTTCGGCTCCTGCATCTTACCGGCGATCTTGAGTGGGAGGCCCGTCTCCCTTGCAACCGCGACCGCGCGGTGCGCTCCCTTGTCCGGGCTCATCCGGCCGAGGAAGAGCAGGTACTCACCGCGATGCGGCTTGACGGGATAGACCGAGAAGTCGAGCGCGTTCGGGCAATTGGCGAGCCAGTTCAGATCGAGTTTCGGCTTGCGCTGGTTCATGGATATAGAGATCAGCCCGACCTCCGGCGCTACACGGGAAATCAACTCGTAAATCTCACCGGGTTCTCCGTCGAGCGGTCCGTGCACGGTGTGAACGACCGGTGTAGACGTGGTGGCGCCGAGTGTCATGCCGAGCATTCCCGTGTGATCGTTGATGACGTCGAACTCGTCGGCTCTCGAGAAGCAAGAGAGAGCATGCTTGAGCTCCCAGAAGGTCCGGCCGATCTGCTTGCTCGGAGCTTCCGGAAAAACCGCGGCGAGCCTCGCCTTCGTGCGCGAGTCGCCTGAAGCGAACAGCGTGACGTCGTGGCCCGCGTCGACGAGCCCGTCGGCGAGCAACCAAACGATCCATTCGATGCCCCCGTAGCCGACCGGCGGAACGGCGAACCAGGCTGGCGCGAGGACGGCGATCTTCATCGTTCTAGGCCTCCTCGACCCGGACGCGGCCGTCATCGAGGCGAGCGTCCCACAGCCGGCCGAAGGCGCGGACGCCGGTAAGCCTGATCGTTCCGGCCCACGACGGGAGATCGAGCGGCGCAACTGTCTCGAGGGCATGGCGCCGCCGGTCCGGCTGCAATCCGAGCAGCAGCTGAAGCAACAGCACGGGCGTTCCCGCAGCCCAGGCCTGCGGGCGCGCAGCGGTCGGATACGCGATGGGGAACGGCGTCTCGGACCGACGCATGCCGGCGAAGACCTCAGGCAGCTGGTAATTGAAGTGCTGCGCAGCCGTCATCATTCGCTGCGTGATGCGCTGAGCCTCGGGCCACCGCCCGTAGCGCGCCAACCCGGCGGCGATCAGAGAATTGTCGTGCGGCCAGACCGTGCCGTTGTGGTACGAGAGCGGGTTGTAACCCGCGTCGCCTGTGGACATCGTTCGCACGCCCCATCCTGACCACAGCTCGTCTCCCATCAGCTGATCGACGACGGCATCGACGCGATGCGGGGGGACGATGCCGCTCCACAGGAGATGACCGATGTTGGAGCAGAGGGAGTCGACCTTGCGCTTCTCGGCGTCAAGCGCGAGTGCGTAGTACCCGCCGCGGTCATCGACCCAGAACGCATCGTCGAAGCGTGTCCGCAGCTCCTCGGCCTCCCGCTCCAGCCGGGCGGCGAGCTCGCGGTCGCGCCAGACCTCGCGCGCGAGCTCGGCAACGCGCCGTTTCGCGTCGTACACGTAGCCTTGCACCTCACACGGAGCAATCGGCGCTTTTGCCACGGTGCCGTCGTGAAAGCGCTGCGAATCCCAGGAATCCTTCCAGGACTGGTTCTCGAGCCCGCGCTCGGTCCGACGCTCGTACTCGACGAAACCGTCCCCGTCCCGGTCGCCATACTTGTCGATCCACTCGAGTGCAAGCATCGCCGGCTCCTTGAGATCTCGTACGAGTGCGGCGTCGTCCGTCCATCGCCACACCTCCGAAAGCAGAACGAGGTAGAGCGGTGTCGCGTCGACGGTGCCGTAGTAGCGCTCGAACCACGTGCGGGCCGCCTTTCCGTGACGCACCTCGTGGACGATCTTGCCGGGCTCGGCGTCGATCGTCGGGTCATCGTCTTTGGCTTGCAGCTCGGCGAGCACTTCGAGCGCCGTGCGGGCAAGCTCTGGGCCGAAGACGAGCGTCTGCAGACACGTGATGATCGTGTCGCGGCCGAAGACCGTCATGAACCACGGCACGCCTGCACCGGGAAGTTTCCCGATCCCGGAGCCGTCGGATTGCATCCTCAGAGACGCAAGGTCGGAAACCGACTGGCCGAAGGAGTGCCCGAGTGCGTCCCATGTCGTCCGCAGTTGCGGCACACGCAACTGCCAGGCTGCGAGGGAGTCCCGGACCCGGCCCACCTCTTCGCCGAAGCGGCGCTGTGCGAAGCGCGGCGCGACGAGCTCACCGTCCGGGAGTGGAATGACTTCCACGTCCAGGCTCCAGCGCTCTCGGGGCTCGAGGGCTAGGTGGAACTTGACCTTGGAGCCGTCCACCTCACCGCGCTGCGAAAAGATCACCTGCGTCTTCAGCGGCAGATCGCCGCTGTCCGAGATGAGGAACTGGTTTCGCTCCTCGTCGTACTCGTTTGGCCTGATCTCCGGCAGCGGCTTCGCCCTGAGCGGGTCGCCGAGCGCAAAGTCGTAATCCTTGACGGCAAAGATGTCCGCGAAGTCCGTGGCCACCTCGAGCTCGAAGTCGAACTCGACCGGCTCCATGCCCTGATTCTGGACGGCGAACGAGTCCTGCATCCCTTCACCGACGAAGCGCTCGCGACGGATCGAGAGCGCGTCCTGCGGGAGACCACCCGAGAGCGGGTTCCGCATGAAGAACGCGGCGGAGAAGTACTCGATCTTGTCCGATGAGAGCAGCAGGGGACGATGGCCGTTGATCGTCAGTTTGAAGCGAGAGAGAAACCGGGTGTCCTCCGAGAAGAGACCCTCACCCTGGTGGTGGAGATCACCGACCTCGTCGCAGATGCAGAACGTGGCCCCTTCGAGGATTCGCAGCTGTCCGGCCATCAGGTCTCGGTACGAACTATGCGCCCGCCCGAGGATTGCGCAAGGGCCTTGACGACGAGCTCATCCACGTTGACGTGCGGCGGCCGGCTGAGCGCGAACAGAATGCAGTCGGCGATCTCCTCGGGTGTGATCGCCTCCACGCCCTCATAGACCTTGCGCGCGGTTTCCTCGTCGCCGCGGAAACGAACACGCGAGAACTCACTGTCCACGAGGCCGGCATCGACAGTCGTGATGCGGATCGGCCGACCGAGGAGGTCTTCGCGCAGCCCGTAGGTGAAGCCGCGCACCGCGAACTTCGAGGCCACGTAGACCGCAGCCTTCTCGTACGCCTGCCTGCCCGCTATCGAGCCGATGTTCACGATGTGCCCCCCGTCTCGAATGTGCGGGAGGCAGAGGCGCGTCATGCGGATCAGGCCGTTCACGTTGGTCTCGAGCACGGTGCGCTCGTCCTCTTCCGTGCTCTTGTCGAAGAGGTCCCGGCCGAGCGCGAGCCCGGCGGCGTTGACGAGGATGTCGATGCCGCTCAGCTCCTCGGTCGCGGCCTTGACGAAGCGATCGCAGCTGGCCGGATCCGTCACGTCCAGCTCCACGGGCGTTAGGGGCGGCGCGATCCGCTCGACGCGGCGCGCACCGCCGACGACTCGCGCTCCCTCCCGGGCCAGGGCGAGCGCGGTGGCCGCACCGATGCCGCTGGATGCGCCGGTAACGACGGCCGACTTTCCCTCCAGGCTGGGCACCGCGAGAGCCTAACGGCCGAGCGGGTCGCGGCGCGCAAACCGCTTCGCCCAACTCGACCGTCATGCCGGCGGCTCCTTGCGTGAGCCGAAGCGCGCAGCGACGCTCACCGCGACACCCCGAGACCCACCACCAGGACGCGCCGTCCGCGCACGTCCTGCGGACCGACTAGGCGGTGCACAGCCGACCAGATGACTCAGCGCGCTAAATCAGGCCAAGCGTGATCCGATTGGCCTGAGCGGCGAGGATCTCGCGACGCGAGTAGCCGAGCGTCCCGCGTGGGCGCCTCGCAAGCCGGCGGCGGAGGCCGTCTCACTCGTCTTGATGGGTTCGCGAGACGCGTTGGCTTGCCCGGCTGGCCGACGAGAGGCCCCACGTCTTGCGGAACTCGACCTCGCGGTTACGGCATGCGGGCGCTGCCGTGCCTCGGGCTGGGGACGCGCTGTGCGCGCTTCGATCCGGCCTTGACCTTCAAGCGCACTTGAAGCTCTACCCTGTCCGGCGCATGGCCGATCTGACTGTCTCCAAGCTCGCTCATCGCGTCGGACTCACACCCGCGACGATCCGCTACTACGAGGAAGCCGAGCTACTGCCCGAGCCGCGACGAGGCGCGAGCGGCTATCGCCTCTACGACGACGACATGGCCGACCGCCTTCGTTTCATCAAGGGCGCGCAGCGGTTGGGACTGCGCTTGCGTGAGATTCGGGAGCTACTTGGCGTGCTCGACCGGGGGCTTTGCCCGTGTGGGCACACCGAGTCGCTTTTGCGCCAGCGCCTCACGGCGGTTGATGAAGAGGCGCGTCGGCTCCGCGTTTTGAAGCGCGAGCTTTCGCGCGTCCTTGCTGGGTTCCCGGCGGAGCCGTCTAACGGCGCTGGGCGCTGGCCGTGCGAGATCGAGTTCATCCGAGCGGCAGAAGAAAGGGGGCTCGACATGGTGCGTGATGCCTGCACCGGGTGCGGTTGCGAGAACTGCCCGTGCCCCGACTGTTCCTCAAAAAAGTAGGCGGGTACCGATAGGCGCGTCGGGATGCTAGGAGCTGTGTGTGCGGGGCACGTACAGAAGATCCGTTTGTCGGTATCGAGTGCGCGTTACACAATCCCGTCCCACCCTGCACTCGCGAGGCGCATGACGCCCCTAAGCGCAGCTACTAGCTTCGAACGGCCGAGCGAGAGTTCCGCGCCGGCTTGTTACGCCGTTTTTTGGGATGGAAATGGACGAGACTCGACTAGCGTGATGGAACGGAAGCGCGACACGGGTGAGCGATGGACGCACACTCGTTCGTGGCGCTGCTTGGGCACAAACGGCACTAATGGAGCGACGCTCAAGAACTCGTGCCAGCGCTGGCAACAGAAAACCCCGCTTGAGCGGGGCTTGTACGAGTGGGCGGAACTTGTCAGTGCGCAAACCAGGTGACTTTCCGCGCCCGGTCGCTCGCCATCACCTGACGCGGGCGCGTCGCACGTGCGGCGCTTCGTGGCTTCCCACGGACGGGGGAAGCCGAGCGCTCTTCGCCGTAACAGGCGGCCACCCCGCAGCCCGGCCAAGGAAGCCGATCCTCGCCGGCCTGGAAACGAGACGGAAAGGGTCCGCGCTTTCTGGTCGCAGGGTGAACGTAGGGCTCGACGGCGTCCCTGGTCCTCGGTGGCCCGCGCGCTCGGGGACGTCGCGGCGACCGCCTAGGTGGTCGTGGTCGTGGTCGTGGTCGCCGTCTTCATCCTTTCGCGCGGGGTTCGCGAGACCGCGAAGCCCCTTCCCCGAAAGCGTGCGGGGTCCGTCCGATTCGCCTTCTCGGTATTCAGCTCGATCCAGGCGCGGGGAGCTGCTTCTCGACCCGCGCTTCTAATGCCCAGGCGACAGCCTGGAGTGCGTGACCGGGCCGCTGTAGCCGGTCGGCACCGTTTTGATCGCACCGCCGCGGCTGGCGATGATCCCGGCCCTGCGGCTCCTGCCAACCTGATACGTGAACATGATCCTTTTGCCGTCAGGCGTGAAGGTCGCGGCCGAGACGCGCCCGCCGGCGCGCTTGAAGTGCGTGAGCTGCCGCAGGTGTGTGCCGTCGGGCCGAATCGTGAACAGGTTCGAAGCCCCCGGCGCGCTGTCTCGAAACGCCACAAGGTCGTAGGTGTCGAACGTGATGACGTTCCCGTCTGAGCTCCAGTCAGGATGGAACCCGAACCGGCCGAACGGCGTCAGTAGCCGTACCTGGCCGTCGCTCACACGAACGATCTCGATCCTGCAGCCCGTCTCCGTGCCATCGGCCGAGAAACGGTCTCGCTGAACGACGAGCCGCCTTCCGTCCGGCGACCAACGAGCAAGGTCGACCAGCTTCGGGAACTTCGATCGAACGACAACCCGCATCTTCCGCGACTCGATGTCAATGACGCGGATGGAGTCGGCCGACGGTGGCCCTGCCGTCGGCGGCGGTTTCGAGTTGTAGTACGTGAACGCGATGGACTTGCCGTCAGGAGACCACGCGGGATAGTCGGTCCCGAGGCATGTCCCGGCGCAATGGAAGAGTCCTCGGGCATTTGTGCCGTCTGCGTCCGCAATCCAGATCGATTGCGACTCGCCGACCTGAACTGCAAAGGTGATGCGCTTTCCGTCGGGTGACCAATCAGGGCTGATCGCGCTCCCCGGCACCCTTAGCTGAAGCCGCCGCACATCCGAACCGTTCTGCTTCATGGTGTAGAGGGTGTCGCCCCCGCTCGGTCCGAAGGACTGGAACAAGATGCGCCCACCGCCGGTAGTCGCCCAAGCCGACGTCATCGTCAGAGCGAGTGCAGACAGTGTCGCCGGAACGCGACCTCCCACCGTTTCCTCCTTCAGACGCCGACACGAAGAGGCGCGGCAACTATAAGCAGCCGCGCGACTTTCCAGATCGCTTTCGGGGCGGGGACGGCCGCTGTGGGAGACGGCCGGGAGAACGGTGTCAGACACGTGCCGCAACGGACTTCGATCAGGAGTGGGCGGTACTGGGATCGAACCAGTGACCTCCTGCTTGTAAGGCAGGCGCTCTCCCAGCTGAGCTAACCGCCCGGAAAGCTGAACGATACGCGCTCGACTATTCGCCGGGAGGCTTCGAGGGCCGTGCGTTTCTCGCGGCGTAGATGAATGCCGCCACGAACAGCGCGACTCCGACCACCGAGCCCGATCCCGGCATAGCCGACGCAGCGATCACACGGCTGCGAAGCTGGGTGCGGAGCCGATCGTGAACGGAGAGCAGCCCATCAGCGCCGGCTTCGACGCCATCGCTTTGCGGGCACGCGGAATGCACTTGCCGTCTGCTCGCGCAGCCGCGGCGGAGCCGTCATCAACGCAAAGCCTCCGAGGATCTCCGTCGCCGGTACGAAGCGATGCTTGGTCTCTCGGCACTGCGTGCACTCGCGAACATGCCCGCGCACGGTGCGCCGCACATTCAGCTCGGCCGCGGACAGGTCGGCGTCGAGGCCGGCACAGTTGTGGCGCGCGCGCGTCGCGAGGAGCGTTGTGGAGACCGCGTCGTTGAACGAGTCACACAGCCGCGAGAGCCGACCGGCGATCTCCTCCCTCGGCTGGTCGAGGTGCTCGGCGATCTCGTCGACGCTCAGGTCACGACGGACATGCAGGTCGAGGAGCAAGTAGTCGTCTCCGTAGAAGCCGGTCGCGGCATCCCACACGACTTCCATCAGCTCCTTGTCGAAGGCAACGGACGGATCGGACAGGCGTTCTGGATCGACCTGTGTGTAATGCAGACCTTCCCGTTCACTCGCGGCGGGACTGCGCCTGGCAGAACGGTCGAGCGCCGAGGTGCGCGCGAGGGCGCAGAGCCAGCCACTCACGTCATACGGCGCACCTTGCTCCCGGAAGACGTCCCAAGCAGTCTCGAGCGCGTCACGAAGGACGGCGGCCGCGACGCTGCGATCGCGCACGGTGCGCAAGACCAGATCGAAGACGCCGTCGAAGTCGGGCTCGTACAGCGAAACGAAAACGTCGCGATCTCCGGACCGGGTGCGAGCCGCAAGCTCTTCCGGCCGGACGAGGGTGGCTGCCGCAGCCTCCATCTACCAACCTTCCGCAGAGGTCGGAGTGTAGGTGAGCCTTTCGATTTGGGAAACCCCTCGGAGGCACTCGATCGAGGGATCGAAGGCGTGTCGACTCGGCACGAGCATCACGGCTCTCTCGCCGGCTCGACGCGATACGTACGCACGCGACGGCCTCCGAGCAACGTGTACCTCGCACCGCCACGCTGCACCCGCCTGTCGTAATACGAACCCTTCCGGGTGACGACGTACTCGACGCGGTTCGCCCGCACGAACGCCCGGATGTTGCCGCGGCCCGGGAGCGCCAGCAGCCGATTCTGGAAGCGGATCCCGGCGAGCGACGCGATCGTGTGCACGCTCTCGAGATCGATCGCGATCAGAACCGCGTGCCGAAGCCGGACGATCGGGGCGTAGTCTGGGTTGTAGGGCCCCCTCACAGGGCGCCGGCCGTGGAGGACGTCGCGGACTATCACCTTGGCGCCGAGCGAGCCCGGAACGATTTCTTTTGACGCGATCAAGGCGCCGCCCGCAGCGAGTGCAAGCGCGGTGGCGGCGAGAGCGAAGCGAAGCCGCGAGGGTCGCCATGACCCCGTGATCGCCCAGGCGACCGCGATCGACCCGGCTGCGGCGAGCGGCAGTGTGTAGCGCGACAGCCAATGGTCGGGCTGGATCGCGAAGAACAGCGCCAGCGGGAAGAGGAAGTACCAGAACACGACGCGCCGCCGCAGCCAGGCGTGCACGGCAAAGACGATCACAAGGATCGCTCCGAAGTAGCTCCAAACCGGGCCGAGCCCACCGATCTCCTCCCCGTAGCTGTAGCCCGGCTTCGTCCAGAAGTGGAGGTCGCTGAACCACGAGAAGAACGGTTGTAGGAGAACGGAATGGCGTGCGAGTTGAGGCGGGGGCCCCCCGAGGTGGTTCGTGCCCTCGAAGACAGTGGCGCCCAGGAGCTTCACGTTCATCGGGTGGAAAGGGCTTCCCGTGGAGATCCAGGAGTGCAGATACCACGAGATCCCGAGCACCGCGATCGGGAGCGCGAAGAGCGCTACCGCGAGACCGCCCTCCCGCCATGTCGACTTCCGCCGCGCAACCGCTCTCGCGAGGAGCGGCAGGGCGAACACAACGCCGAACTCGATCCCCGTGGGCTTCGTCCCGACGCAGAGCGCCGTCGCGGCGCCGGCGCAGCCGAGCAGGCTCCAGCGCTCCCGGCCGGCCGCCTCGAGGTAGCGGAGGATGAGGTAGAAGGCCGCAAGCGACTCGCCTGTGAAGGTCACGTCCACATAGGCGGTATTCGATTGGGCGAGCAGGATCGGCGTCAATACGAAGAGCGAGGCGGCGATCCAAGCCCCGGGAGCAGGGACCAACGCAACCCGCGCGATGCCCGCGACCGCCGCCGCCCCTACCAACACCGCGGCGATCTGCACGAGGTCGACGTACTCCGCGCGTCCCCCGAGCAGCGCGGGCCACGTGGTGAGCACCTCCGCGTTCTGCGGATAATAGGCGCAGCAGATGTTCAGCGGGCTCGTCGCGATCCGGCCGACCTGGAGCCAGGAGACAACGGTCGGGAGGTGGTAGGAAAGCGCGTCATAGCCGTAGGGAGGGAGGACGAGCGCCAGCACGGCTCGCCAGGCGAGCGCGAGCGCGGCGAGCGCTGCCAGCACCGCCGCAAATGGCTGTGAACGGGAGGCGAACACAAGGCCCTCCGCAAGCACTCGCACCCCAGGCCGGCGGCTACGCACAGGGTGCAGAAAAAGGAAAACGGCGCCGGTGACGACGGCATTCACCGCGAGGACGGTTGCAAGGTCGAGCCGTCTCAACGCCACTCCTGCGAACAGGAGGGTGACGACAATCTGCGTCGCTGCCAGGATCGGCGCCGCGACGAGAAGGTCGAGCGCCCGACTCAGCCCAGTCGCGCGAGCAGCGCGGGTCGCCCCCATGAGGACGATTCCCGTCGCGAGCAGCAGGGTGACGGCGCCGAGGAGTGCGTGGATCACGAGCCTGCGGGCAGGAGGGCCATCGGCGGGATCCTAACTTCGGGCCCGGACCCGCGGACCACGCCTAGGCGTTCAGGTCCGTGGTCGCCTCGGCAATCTCAGCTCAGCACCAACCAAGATGAGATCCGCGAGCGCGCGCCCCATGTCGACGATTGAAAGCTTCGATCCGGAGACGTCCAACCACTCACGGAGCGGTACCTCTTCGAAGGCGGTCTGCGGCACAGGTTCGACCAAGTTGCTTCCCCGAAGTAGCCGTCCGATCAGCTCGACGTCGAACACCCACGTTGACCGGAAGGGTTGACTGAGGGACTCGACCACGGCCGGGGTCACGCGGAACACCTTGGCACCGCACTGTGTGTCGTAGACTCGGATCCCCAGGATGCCTGAGGCCAGCGACGCGAACACCCGCCCCAGGTAGTGCCGTGTTGCTTTGCGCTCGATGCGGCGACCGAGAAGCGCCACCCGAGCGGCAAGCACGAACTCGACCTCGGGTTTGTCTTGGAGAACGTCGACGAGACGCAGGAATTCGTCGGGAGGTGTGGCGAGATCGGCATCGTAGTAGCCGACGACTGGGGCGCCCGTCGCGATAGCGTGAACGAGCCCGCGTCGAACGGCCTCCGCCTTGCCGACATTTTGTCGTAGGTCGAGAACTTCAACGCCGCCCGAAGAATCTCTGAGCCTCGTGAGCACAGGCAGCGTTCCGTCGGTCGACCCGTCGTTGACGAAGAGCAGCCGGACGCGGCCAGACTCCGCCAGGACTGTGAGTCGGCGCACGTCTAGCCGTCGCTCCTCGTTGAAGCAGGGGACCACCACCATAGGGAGATGTTCCGCGCCCTGGCCTGCCCCCACTACGCGCCCTGGAACCGGCAAAGCGCCCAGTAAGTGAGTCCAGGTAGCGAGCGCGGTCCCCGGCTGACCGCAAGTGAGAGCCTTCCTTCCGCAATCAACGCCCGGGTGAGCGCTCTCGTAGCAGTCTTGCCGGCCTGCCAGTCTCCGATCCCATTCGAAAGGGACTTGATGGGCCGAACGCGCTCTAGGAGAAGTTGTACAAGACGGACCGGGAGCAGCGCGTGAAACAAGCCACCATCGGAGAGCACCGCGAGCCCGGCCTGTTCAAGCAGCTGTCGGCACCGGGTCGGCGAATAGCGACGGTAATGGTGAAGCGTCCTGTCGTGCGAGGAGAAGAGCACTTGATACGCAGGCACGGACACAAGGAGCGCACCGCCCGGGACGAGCAGATCATGAACGGTCTTCGTCACGAACTCGGCGTCATTCTCGACATGCTCGATCACGTCCAGCATCAGCATCCGGTCGAAGGGCGCACTCGGTCGATCCTTGACGAGCCGCAGGCGTTCGGTTCCGCCATCGTCAGTGAGAGCCAGTTCCTCGGGCAGGTAGTTGACGTCCCAGCAGGTCACGCTGGCGGTTGCCGGCAGCAGTCGGTAGAGCTGCCTGGCGAACCATGCGTCGCCGGCGCCGACATCGAGCCAGTCCTGCCCGGGCTCGAGCAGGCCGTTGCGGATCAGCAGTCTCAAGAAGAACTCTGCTCTGGCAACCTCCCACGGGTGCCTCTGCGCGAGAGTTCCCTTCCGCTCTACGAGGTCCACGAGTTCAGTATGCCCGGCCGTCTGTCAGAACTGGAAGTAGATGAAGGGATGAGGGCTCGCGATACTCATGATCGCGAGCGCGGCCGCAGTTCCTGTTGCCAATCCATAGACGATTCGGGGCCGCGCACGGATTTCCCACGTGTTCGGTACGAGCTGGACGAATAGGAGCAGCGCGCCTAGCTCGACCAAGAACCGTGCGGACAGCAGCACCGAGAGCTGACCGAACGACTCGACTCCCGCGAAGCCGGTCATCGCCGAGAGGATTGTGCCGGCCGTATGTACGTTCGGCGACCGGAAGACGACGAATCCCGCGACCACAAGGAGGAAGGTGACAGCTCGACCGAGGAACGCGCTGTGCGGCAGGAGACGGGTTGTTCGCAGTACTCCGTGAGCGCCCAGGAGCGTGCCGTGGAAGAGACCCCAGATGACGAACGTCCAGGCTGCGCCGTGCCACAAGCCCGCCAGGAACATCGTGACCAGAAGATTGGCCGCTGTCCGTACCGCACCGCGGCGCGATCCACCGAGCGGAATGAAGAGGTAATCACGGATCCATGCGGACAGGCTCATGTGCCAGCGACGCCAGAAGTCCGAGATGTTTCGAGCCTTGAACGGGGAGTTGAAATTCTGGGGGAAGTGAAAGCCGATCAGCCACCCAAGACCGACTGCCATGTCGGAGTAACCCGAGAAATCGAAGTAGAGTTGCAGCGAATAACCAAGAGCAGCGGCCCAGGAACTCACGAAGCCGAGCTGGTCGGGCTGTGCGAACAGTTGCTCGACGTGAGGTGAGAGCTGGTCGGCGATCAGCAGCTTCTTTACGAGTCCACAGGCAAGGAAGAACAGACCGACGGCTGCGGCGTGCGCGGTTAGCGAGGGCCGGGGGCGGCTGAGTTGTGGCTTGAGGTCCGTGAAGCGGACAATCGGTCCGGCGACGAGGTGTGGAAAGAGCGCAACGAAGGTGGTGTATTCCAGAAGATGCTTGGTTGGCGTCAAGTTCCGCCGGAAGACGTCGATCGTGTACGACATCGAATTGAAGGTGTAGAACGAGATCCCGATCGGAAGCAGAATGTGCAGCTCCGGAAAATCGACCGGCAATCCGAGTGCTTTTCCGATCCCGTCGAAGGACTTGAGGAAAAAGTCGGCGTACTTGAAATAGCCGAGCAGGCCGAGATTCAAGGTAAGCGAGCCGACCAGCAGAACTCGCCGGCGGCGCGGTTGGTCGGTTCCAGCGATCGCGAGTGCGGCGACGTAGTCGACCGTCGTCGTCGCGAGCATGAGGGGTAGGAAGCGCCAATCCCACCATGCGTAAAAGAACCACGACGCGCCCGTAAGGAACGCGAGCCGCAGGTTCTTGTGGCGCAGTGCCCACCAGCCGCAGAGCACGGGCGGCAAAAAACCGAAAAGGAAGAGATAGCTGTTGAAGAGCACTGCTCAGTTCAGCGCGCCCTCTGAATGGGCAACGATGTACCTGAGCATGCGGCGCATGTTGTGGAGGTTTACGTGCGTTGCATTCGCGAAGTCTTGTGACGATCCGCCCCAGCGGCGGATGTCCTGACAGTCGACGACGACGAAGTCGAACCGTCGATGAAGGGCATGCAGGTATGCGAGCGACGCTTTATGTGCTGGAAAACCGCGCTCGCGCAGCGCAGCCAGCACCTTGGGATGAATAGGGTTCAAGACGATGACCGGGCGCGCTCCGTGCTTGTTCATGAACGCGAGCGCTTTCTCGAAGAACTCGTACCGTGCCGGATTGACGTTCGGATGACGAGGCGGACGCGACTTGATGCTGGCGACAAGTTTCGCCACCGATCTTCTCAAGGATCGCGCATGCTCGGGCAGATACTTCAGCGTCGGCTCAGCAATCGAGCCGTCCGCGCGATACCTCACGCGCGTCTTGCACGTGCCGACAACGCACGCCTTGATTACACGCAACGAAGCACGAGTCGCTTGCAGACTGATGTACTCGCCGACCTGATGGAGGCCGAACTGAACGCTCTTACCGGCGAGGTATCGGCTGGCCCGCGGATCCTCGCTTAGTTGTGGGTTGATTCCGTTCGTCGCGATGCCGCTTTCGACAAACCAGAGGTAACGGCGTCGCGCATGCGGAAAGCGATCGGCCGCGTATCTCGTCATTACCCAGCCATCCGCTGCAGTCCCACCGGTGACTGCGGCATTGAAGCCTGTATGGCCGGTGAGCCGTTTCAGGAACGATGGTTCAGCTTGGCGCGCTCGCGAGCTACCCAGGATCAGGATCTCTGGATTCCGCGGGAGTTCCTCGATGAGATTCAACTTGATCGAGCGATCTGTCTCGACTGCCGCCGGTAGGAGCCCCGTGCCTGCGAGCGCAAATGGATCGACGAGCACGTTCAACGCAAGGACGCTGGTCAGAAGCGCGAAACACGCGACGAGCACGGCGGCTACGAACTTGCCGTGGCCTCCCGTCTTGAGGGCACTCACTGCGGGTTCGAGCTGCCGATCGAGCCTCTCCTCGCCGGCACGGTAATCACTCACGCTGGAGCCGTCCTGGATCGGCAAAAGGGCGACTTCAGGGGTGTGGGCTGGTACGGTCGGACCTGGAACCTCTTGCTCGTACAGAGCCTCGAGCTCTCCAAGTTGAACCAGGTCTCGCTGTCCTCTGGGAGCAACGCCCCTTCTCCCAGGTAGTCAGCCATCTCGTCCTGGCTGAAGGAGTATCGGTCTCCCGGATGCCGGCACACGGAATGCTGATCTGGCCACGGCCGCATTGTCACCTGCCAGCGTCCTGTCGTAAAGGCACGGTAGACTTCGCGACGAACTGGCACCGATGCACTGCTCGATCACGAGATCACCGCACGCCGCGTCGACACCGAACGAGTTCATGCTGTCGCATCGCACGCATCGGGAATCTCACTGAGCAACGCCGCAAGCTCCTTGAAGCCCACTACGCTGGTGCCATCGCGCGAGTGGCTCAGTGACCGCTGGAACATGAAAGAACCCAGGCCAGCTTCCGCCGGCCTGGGTTTGAATAACGAACATTTGGTGCCCCCAGCGGGATTCGAACCCGCGCTACCACCTTGAAAGGGTGGCGACCTAGGCCGCTAGTCGATGGGGGCGGCCGGCCCAGAATAGCCGCGAACCGCGTCTACACTGGCCGCGCGGGCCGGTAGCTCAGTTGGTAGAGCAGGGGACTTTTAATCCCAAGGTCACAGGTTCGATCCCTGTCCGGCCCACTCACCGCGCAAGGCATGGCCGCGCTACGCGCGGCCATGATGACTTGCGCTGTCTCGCATCGACCCAGCCCTCGGTGGCCGACGCCGGCGAAGCCGGCATCGGCGGCGATTGGTTCCCCCCCGCGGCAGCTTTGGCACAGGTGATCTGTCCACTTGGCGTAAGGTCGCCCGGTGGGGCTCACGATGCCGGTGGTTTGGAGCGACCGTTGCCGGCTGCACGACCCTGGCGGCGAGATTTTCGTGGGTGTCCGCACCCCCGGAACCGAGGTGGTCGCCCGTTCAGACGCGATCCTGGCGGAGCTCGCCGAAGTTGATGCGCGCGTCGTGGACGCGGAGCAGCATCCCGACGGCGCACTGCAGGCCGTGCACGACACCGCGCTCCTGGAATTTCTGGAATCCGCCTGGGATGAATGGACTGGTGCAGGGCTCGATCGAGAGCGGGACCAGGATCGCGTCGTGCCCTACGTGTTCGCCCACGCGGCGCTGACGTCCGGCCGGCCCGCGGCCCTGCCCACCGCAGTCTGGGCGAAGACCGGCTACTTCGCGTACGACACGATGACCCTCATCGGCCCCGGTACCTGGGACGCCGCGCGCGCCGCCGTCGACGTCGCGCTGACGGCCGTCGATCTCGTCGTCGCAGGCGCATCGTCCGCATACGCCTGCTGCCGCCCGCCGGGCCACCACGTATGCCGCGGGTGTTACGGCGGTTCCTGCTACCTCAACAACTCTGCAGTCGCAACAGCAGCGCTTGCGGAGAAGTTCGGAGGTACCGTCGCAGTCCTCGACATCGACGCGCACCACGGCAACGGCACGCAAGAGATCTTCTATGAGCGCGCCGACGTGCTCGTCGGCTCCGTTCACGTCGATCCTGGCGCAGGATGGTTTCCGCATTTCGTGGGCTTCGCCGACGAAGTGGGCTCGGGTGCCGGCGCCGGCGCGAACAAGAACCTGCCGCAACCACCTGGCAGCGGAGACGACACGTGGCTGGCCGCGGTGGACGAGCTCGCTTCGTGGGCTCGCACGGAAGGTGCCATGTCGCTGGTCGTGCCGCTGGGGGTCGACGCTGCGGCCGGCGACCCCGAGAGCCCCCTCCGTGTCAGCGCGAACGGATTCCGGGGTGCGGGCCGCGTGCTCGGGAAGCTGAGACTTCCGACGGTGCTCGTGCAAGAAGGCGGTTACGACCTGGAAGCGCTCGGCCCGCTGGTGCGCGAGGTGTTGCTTGGCGTCGAGGAAGGAGCGGCATGAACCTCGACATCTCGAGCGAATACCTCCTGCACGTCGTCACGCAGCTCGAGTCGTTCCGCTCCCATCCGCTCGGCTTTCGTGTGGCCGGAACGCCCGAGGAACGGCAGGCGACCGCGTTCGTTGCGGAAGAGCTGCGGGATGCCGGACTGACAGACGTCGTCGAGGAGCCCGTGCCCGTGGACGCGTGGCGGCTGCAGGATGCGTTCGTCGAGCTTGCCGGCGGACGCCGCTTCGAGTGCGCATCGTTCGGCGGCGTGCCCGAGACCGGCCCAGACGGCATCCGCGGCCAACTCGTCTATGTCGGGCGAGCCGGCAGGAAGCAGCTCGACGGCCTCGACGTCGGCGGCAACGTCGCGCTCGTCGACTGGGAGGTCGAACGGCTCTGGCCGTATCACGTCGGGCTCGAGCTCGGCCTGCGCGGCGCAGCCGCGATCGTCGTGACGTCTCCGCTCGGCGGCCCGTATTACCAGGCACCGGGCGCGCTCGGGACGTTCGACGGACTTTGGCACGCTGAAGCGCCGCCTTGCGTGACGATCCGCAAGGAGGATGCGGCTGAGTTGAGACCGCACGAGGGCGAGGCGGTCCGCGTTGTTCTGTCGGCGCCGCTCACCCCCGGCGCCGAAGCGGCGAACGTCGTCGGCATCCTGCCCGGACGCCGCGACGGCGCACCCTCGATCGTCGCCGGTCACCACGACGGCTGGTTCGGCGGAGCGTTCGACGATGCAAGCGCGGTCGCTGTGACGCTGGCGCTTGCGCGCGCATTCGCTGCGAAGGGAATTCGGCTCGAACGCCCGATCGCGTTCGTCTCGCACACGGCGGAGGAGTACGGAATCGCGCGATCGTCCTACGACTGGTGCTACGGCGCCTGGTACCAGGTCGTCGTGGAGCACCGCGAATGGTCGACGGGCTCCAGCTTCTACCTCAACGTCGAAGGCTCCGGGCGGCCTGCGCCGTTCGTCGTGGACGCCCCGCCGGAACTGACGGGCTGGACCCGGCGTATCTGCCAGCAGGCGGCTCGCGACGGGCTCCTACCGCACGGCTACCGGCTCGCTGCACCCTCGACTTGGACCGAGGTCTGGCCGTTCTTGGCGGCAGGAATTCCGGGCATCAACGTCTCGACATTCACGTCCGACTTCGACCGCACCGACTACCACACGCAGTACGACACGTCGGACCGCATCGACTTCGACTACCTCGAGCGGCTGACGCGCGTCTGCGCGAGGCTGTTACTGGAAGCCGACGTCGGCGCGCTCGACTACGCGGCCCGCTCACGCGATGTTCGGCGTTCGCTCGGCAAGATCGAGCACAAGCGCCTGTATCGCTCACTCGACAACCTCGCCCGTGCCGAGGGTCGTAAGACGTTCACCGCGGTCGGCCGCGGCCTCCACGGCCTCGATGCCCGTGAAGCCGCTCGCTACCCGCACGAGCAGACTGCAGCCGACGTTCGGTTCCTCGAGGCTGCCCTCGCCCATCTGCGCGTCGGCCGAAGCGGGCGCGCCGCCAACGCTCTTGCCCGCGTCGGGCTGAACTGGGTCTGCGGGGATCTGGGACGCGAGGCGTTCCGCATCGAACGCGCCCGTCGCGGTCGCCTGGCTCCCCGTGCCTGCTGGGCGGCGCAAGGCGACCCCGACATCGGCCCGGATCTGTGGGACGAGATCGCGAGCCTTCGTGGCGAGACGAACGCGCGCCCACAAGGTCCCTGGCTCGAACGGAGTCTCGGCCGCCACCTCGCTGCATCTCGCCGAGAGCTCGCCCGGCGGCTCGATCGGATGGCAGCGGCCGCCGACGGCAAGATCTTTCCGCTACCGCGGCCCCGCCCCAGCGACCTTCCCGGCACGATACAAACGAATCTGCAATGACCGCCGCATCTCTCTTCGGACCGCCACTGCCGCCAGGTGGAACGATCGGCGTAGTCGCAGCCGCGAGCCCGCATGACGCGCGCTCCGAAATCCTGCGCGGCGTCGAGTGGTGGGAAGCGCAGGGCTACCGGGTCAAGCTCGCAGAGGGCGTCCTCGGGCGGGACGACTACGTGGCCGGAGACGCGCAGCAAAGAGCGGCCGACCTGGTGAGTCTCTTCGCGGACGACGAGGTCGACGTCGTCCAGTCGTTGCAAGGCGGCTTCGGTTCCGCGCAGGCGATCCCGTACATCGACTTCGACGTGATCGCCGCGAACCCCAAGCCGTTCGTCGGCTACTCGGACATCACCGCACTGCATGTTGCGATCCGCCAGCGCACGGGGCTCGCGACCGTTTATGGCTACGGCCTCATCGGTGTCGGCGACAAGGACACGACGCCGTTCTCGCGCGACCGGCTACTGCAGGTCCTCACGGGCGACGGCACCGGCGACGTTCCGCGGGATCCGGACGACCCGTACGTGCGCGCGCTTCGCGGCGGCAAGGTCACCGCGCCTCTCGTCGGCGGCTGTCTGTGGCTCCTGATGCAGACGATGGGGACACCGTGGGAGTTCCAGGCCGAGGGAGCGATCCTGTTCTTCGAGGACGTCAAAGCGCCTCCGTATTACGTCGATGGGTTCCTCACGCAGCTCGCGGCCGCCGGGAAGCTCGATCGCGTCGCCGGAGTGGTCGTCGGGGAGATGAAGGACTGTGACTGGGGCGATCAGCGGCAAGCATCCGACTGGGCGCGCTCCCGCTCGCTCGAGGACGTGCTCGAGCAGCATCTCGAACCCCTCGAAGTGCCCGTTCTCTACAAGTTGCCCCTGGGACACGGGAAGCACCTTGCCGCGCTCCCGCTCGGTGTTCGTTGCACGCTCGACGCGGATCTGCGTACGCTAACAGTGGACGAACCGGCGTTCCGAGCGTGAAGTAGAGGAGGAAGACGAAATGAGAAAGCGATGGCTCGCGGTGCTGATCTTGGGGACCGCCATCGGTTTGCCGGCCAGCGCAACTGGGTCGCAGTCGAAGAGCGGCGGGACGTTCAGGATCGGGACGAGCTCGCGCATCGACTCGCTCAACCCGTACGTGGCGTTCAACCAGGATGCCTACTCCACCTTCGTGTACATCTATCCCTTCCTCATCCAGTACGACTCCAGCAACCTCCGCTACGCGCCGGACTTCGCGCTCTCCTGGAAGACGTCCAAGGATGGCAAGACGTGGACCTTCAAGACCATCGCGAACGCGAAGTGGTCGGACGGCAAGCTGCTGACCGCCGCGGACGCCGCCTGGACGATCAACACCGACATCAAGTACCAGGACGGCGGGGCCGCGAATGCCGCCGGCCTCATCGCGCACATCAAACGCGCGGAAGCGCCGAACCCGACGACTCTCGTCGTGCACTACGCCGCACCGGCGGGCAACGTCCTCGGCCAGTTCCAGCAGTTCGCCATCCTGCCGAAGCACATCTGGAGCAAGTACACGGGCCACAAGGGCGGCGATCTCAAGACCTTCTCGAACAAGGCGCCCGTAGTCGGTGCAGGCCCCTTCAACCTGGTCAAGTTCACGAAGGACCAGATCGCGCTCTTCCAGCGCAACAACTCGTTCTACGGTCCCAAGCCTCAAGCCGACGGATTCGGGCTGCGCATGTTCTCGAATGACGACGCGCTGGTCACCGCGCTCAAGACGCACGAGATCGATGCGATCGAGGACGTGCCGGCCACGGCCATCAAGACGCTCGACAAGGCGGGCTTTGGAATCAAATCTGTGCCGGGCGTGGACCAGACGGACTTCATCATCAACTCGAATCCAAAGAAGCCCAAGAACCGCGAGCTCCTGAACCCGAAGCTGCGAGAAGCATTCGACCACACGATCGACCGGAACCGAATCGTCCGCGTCGTCTTTCTCGGGAGGGCGAAGCCGGGCATCTCGATCATCCCACCAGCGACCGGAGATTGGTTCGACCCCAGCCTCAAACCGGTGTCATTCGATCTCGGCAAGGCGAACAAGATCCTCGACGGGCTCGGCTACAAGAAGGGCGCAGGCGGTATCCGCCAGGCAAACGGGCACGCCATGTCGTACCAGGTGATCGCGCCCACGGACGTCTCGAGCGTCGACCGGACTTTCCAGATCATCCAATCCGACTTCCGCAAGATCGGCATCAAGCTCGCGCAGAAGGCGCTCGACTCGAGCGCCGCCTTCGACGCGATCACCGCGCCCGGCACGAAGTACCTGAACTTCGACCTCGCGATGTGGGACTGGGTGGCGCTGATCGATCCGGACTTCATGCTGTCGGTCGTCACCTGCGCACAGTTCGGCGGCTGGAGTGACAGTGGCTTCTGCGACAAGAAATACGACCGGATGTACAACCAGCAACAGTTGACGCCGGACCAGGGCAAGCGCCGTCAGATCGTGCGGGACATGCAGAAGTACCTGTACCAGAGGCGGCCGTATCTCTGGCTCTCATCGCAGGATCACGTCAGTGCGGTCAGCCCAAAGTGGACCGGGCTGGTCAACTCGCCGCAGGGACCGTTCAACTCGCTATCGAAGCTCAGCCTTACGAAGGTGCACCAGAGCGGCTAGCTGCTCGGTTAACAGAGCGGCAGCAATGTGAGAGGCGCCGACTACGTCATCAAGCGGACGCTGTTCGCGCTTATCACGGTTTTCGCTGCGATCACGATGAACTTCGCGCTCTTCCGGCTCGCGCCGGGTGACGCGGTTTCCAACCTTTCCCGCGTACCGCACGCGACATCGGAGACCCGGCTCGCGATCAAGAAGCAGTTCGGGCTCGACAAGTCGAAGGGCCAACAGTACGCCCTTTATCTGAGGCAACTGGCCCACGGGAACATGGGCGTGTCGTTCGCGAACTCTCAGCCGGTCACGAGCAACCTGCGGACGGCGATCGCGAACTCGATCCCGATGGTGCTGCTCGGCACTCTCTTCGCGATCGCCGTCGGCACGCTCACGGGAGTCATGGCTGCGTGGAGACGCGGCACGCCGCTCGAGACGGCGAGCGTCACCACCGCGCTCGGTTTCTACTCCATGCCCACGCACTGGCTCGGGCTGATGCTCGTCATCCTCTTCGCCGGAGTCCTCCCGACGGGCGGCATGACAGACGAGTTCCTGATCGATCCGTCCTGGTGGACTCACGTCAAGGACGTCACCACGCACATGGCGCTGCCTTCGCTCACGCTCGGGCTCGTCCTTTACGGCGAATACACGCTGATCGTGCGTTCGGCGATGCTCGAGACGCTCGGCGAGGACTACATCCTGACGGCGCGCGCAAAGGGCCTCCACCCCTGGACGATCGTCCGCCGGCACGCGCTCCGGAACGCGCTCCTCCCGATCGCAACGCTCGTTGCGCTCTCGCTCGGCTACATCGTCGCGGGTGCGATCTTGATCGAGACAGTGTTCTCGTGGCCCGGGATCGGCCGTGCCGTATACGACGCGGTTCTCTCGCGCGACTACCCGATGCTTCAGGGTGCCTTCCTGATCCTCACTATCTCGGTCGTCTTCTTCAATCTTCTCGCCGACCTGCTCTACTTCAAGCTCGATCCGAGGATCACGCAGTGAGCGTCATCCTGCGCGACCCCGATGCGGCAGCGGAACTCACTGCACCGGCCCCTACTCGCGGCGGGCTGCTCTGGCAGACGATCCGACGCCGTCCGTCGGCGGCGATCGGAGCGACACTGCTCTCCTTCGTAGCGGCTGCCGCCTTCCTGGCCCCCTGGATTGCTCCCTACGGCTTGCACGACCAGGTCGGCCCTGTTTTCGGCGCTCCCTCCGCGCACCATCCGTTGGGACTGGACGACGGCGGCATCGACATGATCACGCTCCTGATGTGGGGCGCGCGCATCTCGCTCGTCGTGGGTTTCGCCGCCACGCTCGTGTCGATCGCGATCGGCGGCACGATCGGGATGCTCGCGGGCTACTTCGGCGGCAAGACCGACACGATCTTGATGCGGATCACCGACTACTTCCTGGTCATCCCCGACGTGCCGCTGATGATCGTCGTCGCGGCAATCTGGGGACCGAGCCTGTTCCACATCGTGATCGTGATCGGAATCCTGCTCTGGACGAGCACGGCCCGGGTCATTCGCGCCCAGGTGAAGAGCGTGCGGGAGCGCGTCTACGTGAAGCGAGCGAGATCACTGGGAGCGGGACACGCACGAATCGTCTTCCGCCACGTCCTTCCGCAGGCGGCGCCGCTGCTCATCGCCAACACGGTTCTGACAATTGCGGTCGCAATCTTCGACGAAACCGCGCTCTCGTTTCTCGGGCTCGGCGACCCCAGCCGGATCTCGCTCGGGAAGGTGATCGAGAACGCGTTCCAGCGCGCAGCGATCTCGTCCGGCGCCTGGTGGGCGATCGTGCCTCCTGGGGCTCTCATCGCGCTGGTGATCCTGAGCTGCAGCCTGATCGGAGGAGCGCTGGAGGACACGCTGAACCCGCGCCTGCGGGTTGCGCACGTCTCGGCGCGCACGTTCAGGCTTCGACCCCTCGTCGGCCGGAGCGGCGTCTCGCTGTGACAGCGCTGTTGCAGGTCGAGGATCTCCACGTCTGGTTCGACCTTCCGGATGGAGGCGAGTTGCATGCGGTGCAGGGGGTCAGCGTCTCGGTCGAGCCGGGAGAGCGGCTCGGGCTCGTCGGCGAGTCCGGCTGCGGCAAGACGACCACGGTGCTCGCGCTGATGGGGCTTCTACCACCTTCGGCCAGCGCGTCCGGCCGCGTCCTGCTCGAAGGCGAGGACGTCCTTGCGGGCGGCGAGGCGTCGATGCGGCCGCATCGCTGGACCGACGTTGCGATCGTGTTCCAGGGCGCGATGAACGCGCTCAACCCCGTGCGGACGATCGGATCGCAGATCGTCGAGGCCATCGAGTTACACGGAAGTGCAGGCCGCGCGGCCGCACGGGCAGAGACCGGCGAGCTCCTGGAATCGGTGGGGATCCCGGCCGCACGAGCCGACCGCTTCCCGCACGAGCTGTCGGGCGGAATGCGTCAGCGGGCCGCGATTGCAATGGCGCTCTCCTGCCACCCGAAGGTGCTGATCGCAGACGAGCCCACGACAGCCCTGGACGTGATGGTGCAGGCGCAGATCCTGGAGTTGCTCGACTCGCTCTGCCGCGATTTCGGTCTGGCCCTGATCCTTGTCACGCACGACCTACCCGTCGTCGCCCAGCTGTGCGACTACGGCGCCGTCATGTACGCCGGCGAAGTCGTCGAGCGCGGGCTCGTCGACACGCTCTACCACGCGCCACGGCATCCCTACACGCGGCTCCTGTTCGCAGCGACCCCGGATTTGGGACAGGAGAACGAAGAGATCGTCTCGATTGCCGGCGCACCGCCGCGACTCGATCACCCTCTCGTCGGCTGTCCATTCCGGCCCCGCTGCGACCGCGCCTTCGAACCTTGCGGAACGCTGCGGCCGCTCCTGCGCACCGTCTCGGACCGCCAGTCGGCCGCCTGCCACCTCAACGATCTTCCGGCCGCGGTTCCGCGGTGAGCAACGAGGGCACTCCCCTGCTGGATATCGACGATCTCGTCGTTCGCTACCCGGTGCCGCGCAGCCTCAGCGCCTTCCTGCGACGGCAGCCGCAACTGGCCGTCCACGCGGTCGACGGGGTCACACTCGTGCTCCAGGCAGGCGAGTTGGTAGCGCTCGTCGGTGAGTCGGGCTGCGGGAAGACGACTACCGCACAAGCGGCGCTTCGGCTCGTCGACCCAGTTTCGGGATCGATTCGCTTTCAGGGTGACGACATCACGCAGCTCAGTATGCGTTCACTTCGTCCGCTGCGCCGCGGGATGCAGATCGTCTACCAGGATCCATACGAGTCGCTCGATCCACGTCTGCGCGTCCAGGCGACCGTGGAAGAGCCGTTGCTGATCCACAGGATCGGTCGGTCGAAGGCGGAGCGTGCTTCTCTGGTGCACAAGGCGCTCGAGCGCGCCGGACTCTCTCCGCCGGAGCTCTTCCTCGAACGCTTTCCGCATCAGCTTTCGGGAGGCCAGCGGCAACGCGTGGCAATCGCGGCTGCACTCGTGCTGGATCCACAACTTCTGGTTTGCGACGAGCCGGTGTCGATGCTCGACGTCTCCGTGCGTGCGGGTGTGCTCCGTCTGCTCGAGGACCTCAAGGCGACGGGCCTGGGAATCCTCATGATCACGCACGACCTCTCGACGGCTGCCCGATTCGCGGATCGCATCGCGGTCATGTATCTCGGCCGGATCGTCGAGGAGGGCCCTGCCGGCGACGTCGTCGGGAATCCGCAGCATCCGTACACGAAAGCGCTGCTGTCGGTCGTCCCTCGCCGTGATCCGCGCATGCGCCGCCGCCCGCAGATCCTGCGCGGCGAGACGCCGGATGCCGTCAGGATCCCGAGTGGGTGTCGCTTTCATCCACGCTGCCCCATCGCCATCGACGTCTGCAAGATCGAGGATCCGAGCCTGAGGCGAACGGATGCCACGCATTCGCCGCGCCACCGAGCGGCGTGCTTGCTTGCTTAGAAAAGGAAAGCCTGCGCACGCCCGAAAAGACAGGCGCGCGCAGGCTCGGACCTACTAGGACTGAAGAACGACGTTCTTCGCCTCGGGGCCCTTCGCGCCCTCGGCTGCTTCGAACTCGACCTTCGCTCCCTCGGGGAGCGACTTGAAGCCGTCACCAACGATCGAGCTGTGGTGAACGAACAGGTCCTTACCCTCGTCCGCGGGGGAAATGAAGCCATACCCCTTGGAGTCGTTAAACCATTTCACGGTTCCAGTTGCCATTGAAAAACACCTCCTCTACCAATTCACGAACGGTAGGTGGAGGCGTCATTGCCAACCAGTACTCGCTCTGTAGAACCCTCACCGTAGCACGCGGATCCTCCGCCTATGCCCAGGCTTCTCCAACACGTGGCTTGACAGCGCTGGCGATGAGCGCACTCAGAGCGACCGGATCGAACGGCTTGGCCAGGCAGGCGATGGCGCCCAGTTCGCGTGCACGCGCATCGTTCTCCGCCTCACCGCTCAGAAACATGAGCGGGATGTGGCGGGTCTTTCGATGACGGCGGACGAGCGCTCCAACTTGGAAGCCATCGAGCCCCGGCATTGACACGTCGAGCAGCACGAGGTCCGGGCGTTCTCGCCGAGCGAGCTCCAGCCCCTGCACTCCGTCCTCCGCCTCGATCGCCTCAATCCCAAGACCGCGCAGATGCGCCGAGCAGAGCGTCCGGATCGCAGCGTCGTCGTCGATGAGAAGCACGCGGGGGGCGCGCACGCGTTTCCGCAATCGCCTGAAGGCCAATCGCCTGAAGGCCGGGCGTGCGGAGATCTGAACCTCGCTGCTCGGCCGCTCCAGAATGTACGACATGGCAACTCCACGCTCGCGGACGACCGATGTTTTGGGCCGTCGCTCCAGGGTTGCCGACCAGGCTCTGAAATCGGCGTGCTGTCGGCCAGAGTGCTGGGACCGACCAAACCATCTTACCTCACAAGGAGGTCTCTGAACAGCATTGTCCGAAGCGGAGTTTGGATGTAAATTGCAGCTTCAAACGCATGCCCGCACCAGCTACCGAGCACATGCGCGTCCTGATCGCGAACGAACGGCCCGATCGCTTGGCCGATGTCGCCGCCATTCTCATGTCCCTCGGTCATGAGGTGATCGCACGAGAGGTGGATGTGACGCAGGTCGGGGCCGCGACGGCACGCGAACGGCCCGATGTCGCACTGGTCGGGCTCGGAGCGAGCTCCGAGCACGCGCTGGAGCTCATCGACAAGATCGTCCACGAGGCGTCCTGTCCCGTGATCGCGCTGCTTCACGCCGCCGATCCGGCGTTCGTGACGGAGGCGGCGAAGCGGGGCGTGTTCGCCTATATCGACGACGACGAGCCGGCCGCCTGGAGAAACGCGATCGAGATCGTCCTCCTGCGCTTCGCGGAATACCACAACCTCGAGGGAGCGTTCGGTCGCCGCGCACTCACGGAACGCGCCAAAGGAATCCTGATGGAACGCCACTCGATCGGAGAGGATCAGGCGTTCGAGCTGCTCCGCGCGCAAGCACGCAAGGCGAACCGGAAGCTAGTCGATATCGCACAGGCCGTCGTCGACGGCCACGCGTTGCTACCGAAGCACGCCTAGTCAATCGCCACTGGGCACGGTGGCCGTGCGGACCATGGTGCCAAGCACGCTGCCGATCGTCACGTCCGTGCGCCAGATCTTCGTATTCGGAGAGGTGGCGGTTTCAACGACGGGATTTGACTTGCCTGATGCATGCCTTGGAAATGCCGCGCCCCACGAGACAATCTCCTTGGAGCTGAGCTCGACTCGATTGAGCTTCGCGTCCAAGGAAGCGTCGGCTTTCCGTACTGATGGGGTGGTCGGGATTTTCATGAGTTCTCTCTTCTCTCGCGCGTGGGAAGGCCCGCGAACTGCGGGCCTCCCCCGCGCAGAGATGGCTCTTACTACGCCTTGACGCCGTTCGTCTTGTGAACGATGACTTCGCCGTCGGTGACCTTCGGCGGATGCTGAAGGATGTTCTCGAGCTTCTCGTCGCGCACCCACTCGGATGCGATACGCGTCGACTCGTTGGCCTGCGTCGAGGTCTCGAAGAGACCGATCGAGCTCATGACGCCGTTGCCGGTGTCGATGAGGAAGTAGCTGCTGAAGCCCGGGAGCTTGCTCAGCTTCGGTGCCAGGCTCTCGCCGACCTTCTTGGTCAGCTCGTCGACGTTCGTCGAGTCGATGCCTTCGTAACGTCTGACAGTCGCAAACATAGTTGCTCCTAACTTTCCTTCCAGGTTGGAGAACTCGAGTCGAGTTCTCCTGGTGCGCTCAGGCCAGGTTTCGCAAGTCGAAGAGGAACCTCGGAGCCTCGGCGGCTTCCGCGCTAGAACCTACGCGCTGTCGCAGTGTAGCCGCGATCGTGTTCGACTGTAGGTCGTCTTCAGAACTTAACAGCGCCGCCTATACACGAGCGATTCGTCTCGACTGCTAGCATCGTGTGGCAGCTAGACGAACCCGGTGACGCTCCTGCGTCCTCCCGCTTTCGTGCGGGAGGTGTAGAAAGTGGTCGAGCGTCCTATCGAGACCGAATCAGAGGAGGCCGGGGCTCGGCGTCTTCTCGCTGAAGTGGATGGGTTGGGCGGGAGCGATTCGCATCAGCTGAAGCGACGGCGCGAGCGTTTGTTGGCATCGCTTCCGGCAGCTCTGCTGGGTGAGGCCGAGGTGACAGCTCACGCCGCGATGCGCGGTGTTCAGCGCGAGATTCGTCACCTGGACGAAGAGATCGGAAAGGCGTCGGGCGGGGCATTTGGATCGAAGGTTGATCGCGGTTTGCGACATCCACGAGCCGCCGAATGAGCGCCGGGCTGTTCGAGATTCGCCTCTCTGAAAGAGGCGACGCAACTACAGCGCAGAACGGCGAGCTACCGGCTGCGCGTCGCGCCGCACCTCCGTTTCGACGGGCGAAGGAGCGCGGCCTGCACCGCTATTGCTCCGGCTGCTCACAGGAGACTGAACACGTCCTGTGCCGTGGTAGCAACGGAGCGAGCATTGCTGCGATCCGCCGGCCCACCGCCGAACCTGCGAGCGGCACGACCATGTGCGTGGACTGCCACCAGTGGCGCGCCGCAACATGCTTTAGCGTCGGCGTCAGCCGGCGTGGACGATGAAGAACGCGATCGCCACGTACTGACAGGCGACGCCCACGATCGTCAGCGCGTGAAACAACTCGTGATATCCGAACACGGCCGGCGCCGGATCCGGGCGGCGCAGCACGTAGACGACCGCACCGACGGTATACGCGAGCCCTCCCGCTACGAGCAGGATCACCGCCGCAAGGTGGACTCGGCCGATGAGCTGTGGGAGTATGAGGACGGCCACCCAGCCGAGGGCGATCCCGATCGCCGCGGCCAGCCACTTCGGTGCTGCAACCCAGACGAACTTGAGCACGATTGCAGCGGCAGCGCCGACCCAGATGATCGTCAGGACAACGGGACGCCACGCGCCTCGCAGCAGGAGTAGTGAGACGGGCGTGTACGTCCCGGCAATCAGCAAGTAGACGCCGGCGTGATCGATCCTCCGCATCCAGAGGCGCGCGCGCGGCGTCCAGGTCCTCCGGTGGTAGAGCGCGCTGGCTCCGAAGCACGCGGCAACCGAACTGGCGAACACCGCGGCGGCGAATCGCGCACGTCCACCGTCGGCGCCGACGATCAAGAACGGCGCCAGGGCAACCGCGATCACGAACGCGGCCTGGTGAAGGACGCCCCGCAGTCTCGGCTTTTCGAGACCAACTGCGATTTGTTCGGTCATCTGCACGGGAAACGCCCCCGAACGATACCGGGGATCGTTCCCGAGCACGCGGTGTGTTAAGCGGTAGGGCCGTCGAAGTGGCGGAAGCCAACGCCGTGACGACGGAACTGCGGTTCACCCAAGTGGCCTGTCCTGTTGACGGCGCTGGTAATGCGGTCCTTCAAGACGCCAAGCATCTCGGTCTCCTGGGCCTTTGTCAGCCGACCAGTCGACACGGCGTTGTCGAGCTTGTCCTTGGCGGCGGCGACGAGTGCGCCGATCAGGCCGTCGACGGACTTGCCGTGTGCCGTCGCAACCTGGGCAAGGCTCTTGCCACCTTCGAGCTCAGTGCGGAGCTGCGCTTCAGTTAGGCCGATGTAGCCCGCTGCAGACTCGAGGCGGCCGATGAAGCCGAAGTGGTCGAAGCCGCGATGGGGCCCGCCGAAGAGCGGGAAGTCGTTCGACTGGATGCGTGCCTTGAGGGCGTCGCCTTCTGCCTTCGTCACACGGCCGGCTGCAACGTCGGCGTTGACTCGGTCGCTGAGGGCTTTTTTCAGTGCGCCGCTCAGTTTGCTCGATGGGATTCCCAGTTGCTGCGCTGCATCGTCGATGACTGCCTTGCTCTCCGAGCTCGGCGAGCTGTCCCGTGAAGCCGCGACCGCCCCACCGGCACCTGTGGCGGCAAGCAGGGCTGCGGCACCGACAACGATCTTGGTCTTTCGATTGAGTTTCATGGGCGAAGCAAACCAGCCCATCATAAGAGCGCGCTAAGAAGTTCCTAAGGACTCCCGTTGAGTCGGAGTGTCATCCGCGTGCCGCCGCCGTCGGCCCGCTCCGCTACGACCTCGCCCCCGTGCGCAACCGCAACCTGACGAACAATCGCAAGCCCGAGCCCCGAGCCCGGCCGGCCCCGTGCGGATCGAGACCGATAGAAGCGATCGAAAACGTGAGGGAGGTCTTCCTCGTCGATTCCGGGGCCGTGGTCGCGCACGCTGATCTCGCCGTTTCGCACCGCGACCTCGACGTCGGCGCCCGGAGGGCTCCACTTCGCAGCGTTGTCGAGCAGGTTTGCAACCGCACGTTCGATCGTCGCCGGCACTCCCTGCACCATCGACTCGTGCAGGTCGGTCGTGAACGTGACCGCGGGACGGTCGCGCCGCGCACGCTCGACTGCGTCCGCAGCAACGAGATCGAGCCGCACCTCTTCCGGTCCCGCCGCCTGCTGCTCGCCGCGCGCAAGGTCGATCAGGCCGGCGATCAGCGTCGTCATCTCGCTCAACTGCTCGACAACATCGGTGAGCAGACGTTCGCGTTCCCCGGCGGGAAGGCTGCGCTCGCTCGCGAGCACCTCGATGTTCGTCCGCAGGCTTGTGAGCGGAGTCCGCAACTCGTGTGACGCATCTGCGACGAGCTGGCGTTGGGCACGTGCGGACTGCTCAAGCGCTCCGAGCATCGCGTTGAAACTGCCCGCAAGCCTGCTGAGCTCATCCCGCCCACCAACTTCGATGCGGTCCGACAGGTTTCCCGTTTCGGTGACGGTCTCCGTCGCAGTGGTGAGTCTGCGAACCGGAGCTAGCGCCGCTCGCGACACGGCCATCCCGAGGGCGGCCGCAATTGCGATTCCGCCTCCTGTAATGAGGATGAGCAGGTTCTTGATGTGGCCGAGTGAGTGATCGACTTCGGTCAGCGAGCGGGCGACCCGCAGGGCACCCCCCCGCACGGGAAGGGTCAGCACCCGAAAGTGTGTTCCCCGAACGTGTGCATCACTGAAGAACGGGCCCCGCTCGCCGCGGGCTACAGCAGTCACTTCGTCGTTCACCGGCAACTTGACACTTGCACGGGGGGCGCTGTCGGAGCCGGGGGCGGGATCGGGAGGTAGGTAAACCTTGCCATCCGCATCGACGCCCTGCGGTAGCACCGTCGCCCCACCGAGTTCGCCGGCCGGTGTGCCGAAGTGCGCGAAATCGTGGACTGGGGTCGTCCGCAGCTGTCCGGCGGTCGTCTGCAGCGAATCGTCGATGGTGGCCAGAAGTTGATCTCGAACGACGAAATAGATCACCAACGAGGCGGTCAGGACCGCGAGCGCGACCGCGGCAGCAGCGACCAGCGCCAGGCGGGCGCGAAAGCTCATGTCTCGCGCAGGGCGTAACCGACCCCGCGCACGGTCTGGATGAGACGCGGCTTGCCGCCTGCCTCGGTCTTGCGGCGCAGATAGCCGATGTACACATCGAGGGAGTTCGAGGCGAACCCGAAGTCGTACCCCCAGACCCGCTCGAAGATGATCGAGCGCGTCAGCACCTGGCGTGGGTTCGTCATGAACAGCTCGAGCAGTGCGAACTCCGTGCGGGTGAGCTCGATGGGATCGCCGCCACGCCGAACTTCCCGCGTTCCAGGATCAAGCTCGAGGTCGGCAAAGCGCAGCAGTCCGTCCTCGGTCACCGAGGTGCGCCGCAGGAGCGCGCGCACTCGAGCGACGAGTTCCTCGAGCGCAAACGGCTTCGTGACGTAGTCGTCGGCGCCGGCATCGAGGCCTGCAACACGGTTCTCGATCTCGTCCCGCGCGGTGAGCATCAACACTGGAACGCGGTTGCCGCCGCGGCGAAGCCGGCGGCACACCTCGAGCCCGTCGACCGCCGGCATGAGCACGTCGAGGATGACGGCGTCCGGCTGGGCGTCGCCGTTCGCCTCGAGGAGCTGCAGCGCTTCGCGCCCGTCGGCAGCCAGCTCGATCTCATAGCCTTCGAGCTCGAGAGCCCTGCGGAGGGAGTCCCGCACGGCCCGTTCGTCGTCCACGACCAGAATCTTCACGGCACCATTGTCGTTGCGGAAGCTGAGAGCGGGCTAAGAGAGCTCGTGCACTAGGGCTTCGCGACCTTGAGGCTAATGGTACCCGGGCCGGCCAGGTCGGTGACCCGGAATCGATAGCTCCGCGCGCCGCAGACCGTGAAGCTGCGTGAGACAGCCCGCGTGGCTGCGAAGTGTGCCGCGCGGGTCGAGGCTGCGAACACGTCGACGGACAGTCGCATCCCCGCCGCAGCTCTCAAAGTCATCCTCAAAGTGCCGTCGAGCTGGGTTGCAACCGAAAACGTCCGCGTCTTCTTCGTGCGTGTCAGGACTGCCGTCTGGGTCGTGGTCGTCCCTGCGGCCCATGGGGCGGTCACGTCTTGCTCCGCTGCGGTGAGCGCGGCCGCCGTGGGATAGAGCGCCTGCGAGACGATCTGCCAAGGCGTTTCCGCGCGGCCGGCCTTTTGCTCGTTCAGCACACGGTACGTCTCCGCCCAGCCTTCGCCGGGGTTCTCCGTGTATTGCACGGGATCCTCGGCGCCCGGAACAAGGTCGCCTCGCCGCGCCTTCACGCAGACCTGCATCGCCGACGCCCAGCGCTTCGGGCCCCAGTCGAGCGCGAGCCAAGGCGCATTGGAACGATTCGCGGCGACGTGATGGCCGTACTCATGCGCGATCACTGCCTCTACGGAAAGATCGCTGCCGGGATCCTCGCCCGGCGCGTACAACTGCGTGCCCCGCGCGCTGTAGCAGGCAACCGCGTCAGCACCGCAGGTGCGTGAGATTTGCTCCGGCGTCGCAAGCAACACGGTCACGGTTGAGATCTCCGAGCCGTGGACGAGTGTTGCGAGAAAGTCCGCCCAGCGCTGCCCCAGCGCGGCGTCCATGGGGTAGCTGTTGGAGGCGTAAACGGTGACCGACTCGCCCGTCGATACCCGGTACTGGCCGCCCCAGTAACCGTCCGGAGCAACGGCACTGACGGCGGCCGTCGTGGGTTGCGTATCGACGATCGGCCTCGACGCACGCGAGATCTCGCCGAGTTGCGGCGACTCGAGTCGCTGCACCGGTTTTGACTGCGCGGCCGCCGCTGCCACAAGGGCGGTAGCGACAGCGACGGCGCACAGAACCGGCAAGCGGGCGGAGGGGGAACCTCCCGCCCGGTCTGGGCGTCGTGAGTGGAGGGTCGGTTGGGGTTCCAAGTCCCGCGAAGCCATGAAGTCGAAGTTGCCAGTCACCCCTAAGACCGGGTTAAGACGGCCGTAAGGAGTTTGTGTGCTGAGGTCTTACCGAGTTCTTAGCCGAGTCTCACCCGGATCTTAAGGAACGCTGGTCAGATGCATGCCGTGAGACCCCTCCGTACCCCCACCGTCACACTGGCGGCTGCGCTCGCCGCCGGCGCTCTCATCGGCGCCGGCGGTGGCGCGGCGACGTACGCCGCATTGTCGTCCGGGAACGGCAAGACGGTCGTCAGACAGGTCACGGTCAGCGATGCCCAACCGGCCTCGAGCACGCGCAACCTGTCCGTGCAGTCGATCTACCGGCTCGCGCACAAGGGCGTCGTCGAAATCAGGGCAGGGCAGGGCCAGGGCTCGGGTTTCGTCTACGACGCCGGCGGCCACCTCGTCACGAACGCACACGTCGTCGACGGCGTGAGCTCGGTCTCCGTCAAGTTCTGGAACGGCAAGACTTTCGCTGCACAGGTCGTCGGCACCGACGCATCGACGGATCTCGCGGTCCTGAAAGTCGATGCGCCTGGATCCGAGCTCTTTCCTCTCTCGCTCGGCGACTCGGGCAAGCTCGTGGTCGGGGACCAGGTCGTCGCCATCGGCAGCCCGTTCGGACTCGAGGGAACGGTCACGTCCGGAATCGTCAGCGCACTGCACCGGGAGATGACCTCGCCGAACCAATTCGCGATCGACAATTCGATCCAGACCGACGCCGCGATCAACCACGGCAACTCGGGCGGCCCGCTCCTCAACGCTCAGGGCAAAGTCGTCGGCGTCAACTCTCAGATCGAGAGCAACTCCGGCGGCAACGAGGGTGTCGGCTTCGCGATCCCGTCGAACACCGTTCGCTCGATCGGATCGCAGCTGATCTCGAGCGGGAAGGCCGAGCATGCCTTCCTCGGCGTCGTCCTGCGCGACTCCTCTTCGCAGACCGGCGCGGCGATCGGTCGGGTACGAGCGGGCACGCCGGCAGCGCGCGCGGCCCTGCGCGCGGGAGACGTCGTCACTGCAGCGGCGGGCACTCACATCAATTCGGCGAGCGAGCTTCGCGCGGTGATCAACGCACACCGGCCCGGTGACACCATTTCCGTCACGTATACACGCGGTGGAAAGAGCCACACCGTCAAGGTGAAGCTCGCAGCTCGGCCTGCGTAAGCGCTACGCGGGGCTCTGGTAGGTCTTCGACATCGCCTGGAGCAGCTTCCAGGCGATGGAGCCGTGGGTCTCGACGAGCGGGCGGAACTCCCAGGAGGTCAGCCCGTAGCAGCGCAGGTCGGTCTCGGCCGTGATCGTCGCCGTTCGGGCGCTCTCGTTCAGCAGCGCCACCTCGCCGAAGTAGTCGCCCGGGCCGAGCTTGCGGCGCTCGTCCCCGCCGACGCTCACGGTGGCCTCGCCGGCTTCGATCACGAAGAACCCGACACCGCTCGAGCCCTCGGAGGTGACCGTGTCGCCCGCGTTGAACGTTCGCTGCTTCATGGACGCAGCGATCCGCTCCAGCTCCTTCCGGTCCAGGTCGGAGAAGATCGGGACCCGCTTCAGGAGTTCAGCCGCGCCCTCTGCCACTGCGGGGACTATGCCACACTGAGCAGGTGAAGCTCACGATTGTCGGGTGCTCGCCCGCCTGGCCGAACCCCGGGGGCGCACAGTCGGGATACCTGGTCGAAGGCTCCGGACGCGTCCTCTTGGACTGCGGGCCGGGCGTGCTCCCGCGCCTCCGCGAGCAGGAGGGTTGGCCACGGGTCGATGCGATCGTGATCACGCACTTCCACCTCGACCACTGGGGCGACCTCGTGCCCTGGACGTTCGGGTCGATGTTCGGCCCCGGCCATGACGTCCCGCCGCCGCAGCTGTGGTTGCCGCCGGGAGGGAAGGAAGAGCTGGGGGGCTTCGGGGAGACGCTGGGCTTCGCCGGCATGTTCGACGCGTTCGACCTCCGCGAGTACGTCGAGGGCGAGTCGTTCGAGGCGGACGGTCTGACGATCACCCCGATGCGGGTGCCGCACTACCAACTGCAGACCTACGCACTGCGCGTGACCGACGGCAAGGCGACGCTGGCCTACTCCGGCGACTCGGCGCCGAGCCCGCAACTGGCCGAGGTCGGACGCGATGCGGACCTCTTCCTCTGCGAGGCCACGCTCAAGGAAAGCCGCGAAGGCGGCGACGACGGCTTGCGCGGTCACCTGTCGGCGGAAGAAGCCATCGCCGCGTTCGAGGAATCCGGCGCGCGTCGGCTCGTCATCATCCATCGCCCCGACGAGCTTCCACTCCCCGACGGCGTCGAGCGCGCCGCCGACGGCGGCGTCTACGAGCTGTAGTCCGCGAGCCGAGCCGCGATTTCGCCGAGTCTGCGATGGCCCTCGACGGAGGGGTGATCCCCGTCCGAGGTCCAGTCGGCGCGCATGCGTCCCGGGCGGTCGCTGTCCTCCAGTGTGTCATGGAAGGGGAGGAGGGGAACGCCCTCGGCCTGCGCGAGCTCGGCAATCAGCGCGTTCAGCCGGCGGATCTGAGGTTCCGCCCCCGGCCAGCCGTTGTTCCAGGGCAGCACGTCGATAACGGCGACGCGCAGCCCGAGCTCCTTGCCGCGCTGAACCATCGCTCGCAGGTTGTCGGCCGCGTCCTCGACCGAGCGGCCCTGCGCTATGTCGTTGATGCCGCCCTGGACGACGAGCATGTCCGCATCGCGCGCACAGTCGTCGAGGCGGGCCATGATCTCGTCCGTACGCTGGCCGTAGATACCGCAGTTGCTGAATGCGAGCCGCGGTTCAAGCCGCATAGCCCAGTATTCCCACTGGCTCGTCTCGTCACCGCCACGGCGCGAGTCGTAGCCCGGCGAGCCTTCGGTGATCGAGTCGCCGAGAGCAGCGACGGCGATACGTTCGTCAGCGGCGGGGATCGGTTTGCTCTGCGATCTGCTCCGGAACGCCGCGGTTCTTGCTCACGACGTCGTACCCCTTCTGCTTGGCGACGACGGTCTCAACGTCTGGATACTCGTGACCCGAGTGAACTGCGAAGTGATGCGGGTTGGAGCGAAGCTCCTCGTATTCGGCTCGGGTCATGCTCACGCGCTCCACACAGGCGACGTCGCCGCATTCGCAGATCAGATCGAGAGACTGCGTCTTCAGGTCGAAGGTCTCGGCCAGGTCCTCGATTCGCTCGTTGACCTCCCGGAAAACGGCCTCGTTCAGCCCGATGCGCTCTTCATTTGAGCTCATAGCCCCAGGCAAGCCTACTCCTCCCCGATGTCTTCGTCCTTTTCCATGACGATGTAGCCACCCTCCCGGGAGACGACATGCGCCACGGCGGACTCCGCCCACTCATGCTCGGGAACGACGAAGAAGTGGGCCGGGTTCGCCCGGACGTCCGTATATTCGCCCAGGGTCAGGCGCAGGATCTCCGTGCAATCCGGCTTGGGGCACTCGCACAGGAACGGGATCCGCTCGACGGGTGCATCGTATTCGTCCGCCTTGGCGCGAATCTGCTCGTTGGCGTCCCGGAAGGTGAAGTTGTTCCTCGCGATCCGATCGCGCACGTCGCTCATCGTCCGCTGGTTTTTGCGCGGAGCGGGTGCGGCTAAACGCGGTGCTTCGCGGAGATCAGCGCGGCCAGCTCAGGCGGGGTCTCCCGCCCGGGCCGAATCGCCGCGACGAGGTCGTAGAGCTTCATCCGATGGGAGCGCGCCGCCCGCCGGATCAAGTCGAAGGCCTCGTCGACGTCGAGGTCGTGGCGTTCCGCGATGATTCCCTTCGCCTGCTCGATGCCGATCCTGGATTGCAGCGCGTGCTCGAGCTGTGCGCGGCGCTCGTAGGACGCATGGGTGACGGACAGCAGCCGCGCGACCGCAGCGGAGGCGTCCTGGAGCGTGCCGACTTCGATGTCACCTTCCGACAAGACCGCTTAGTCTAGTTGCGGCGGGGCTTCAACTCGACGACGAGGTCACATTCGAGCGCGTCCGCAATTCGGAGCAGTGTGTCGATCCGCGGCGGCCGGCCTCCTCGCTCGAGTCGCGCAATCGCGGACTGGGTCGTGCCGACGAGCTCGGCCAGCTCGCGCTGGGAGAGCCCTCTGGCCTGCCGCCGGTCCGACACCTTGTCGGCCACCGCTGCGAAGAACCAGCCGCGGTCGGCGGTGCGGATTCGCTCCTGGAGACGCTCGAGCGCGCCCTTGTTCATTCGCGGCATTGCAGAAATGCTATCTCTCCGCCAGGAGAGGGCGGTGGCGCCGCAGTGCGGCAAGGACGGTGTCTACGTCCTCCACCGTGTTGTAACAGTGCGCCGAGATGCGAAGGTTGTTGTCGCGCTCGGATGTGACGATGCCATCCTCGCCGAGCGCAGCGACGAGAGCGTTCGCGTCCGTTGACTTGACACAGATGAGCGCGCCTCGATGTTCCGGTGCGCGCGGGGTCACGACTTTCGCCCCGAACTCATCGAGCCCGTCGAGCAGATGGGCGTTGAGGGCGAGCACATGCTCGCGCGTCTTCGCGATCCCGATCTCCTGCATCAGCTCGATGCCGGCGATCCCGGCGTAGATGGACGGCACCGGTGGCGTGCCGGACTGGAAACGCGCCGCCGTTCGGGCCGGCGAGTAGTCGGTGTGATCCATGGCGAAGATGTTCTCGTCGGCGAACCAGCCGGTCTGCGTCGGCCAGACACGTTCGACGAGATCGCGCCGGCAGTAGAAGAACCCGAGCCCCGCCGAGCCGAGCAGATACTTGAGGACGCCCGCGCCGAGAAAGTCGACGCCCAGGTCGGCGACGTCGACGGGCAGCGAACCGACCGCCTGGAACGCGTCGAGCAGGACGAGTGCGCCGCGTTCGTGAGCGAGCTCGACGACCGCTGGCACGTCCAGCATCGCGCCGTTGCGGTAACAGACCTGCGTGAGTGCGACGATGAGCGTGTCGTTGTCGATCGCACGCTCGAAGTGCTCGAGCGGGATCGTTCCGTCGGCTGCCGCAGAGACGTGCGTGACACGCGCCCCCCGCGCCTCCTGGGCGTGCCAGATCTGCCCGATGGTCGGAAACTCCCAGTCCGTGATCACGACCTTCGACCGCTTTGTGAAGCGCAGGCCGCTCGCGAGCGCGCTCACGCCCGCGGAGAGCGAGGTCGTCACGGCGATCTCGTCCGGGCCCGCGTTGACGAGACTCGCAAAGGCGCCCCGCGCTGCTTCCTGCCGTTCGACCCAGTACTCCCAGGGAGCGCCCTTCTCGTCCCAGTCCGCGAGGTACTGCTCGTACGCCGCGCGCACCGAGTCCGACAGCGCTCCCTGCGAGCAGGAGTTGATGTACACCTGCTGCTCGAAGATCGGGAAGCGGTGGCGGCAGCGCTCGGCGAGCGTCGCAGCCTCAACGGCCAAGGTAGGCCTTTCGCAGGTCTTCGTGCTGGAGGAGCTCCTTCGCCGGGCCCTGCAGTACACACCGTCCCGTCGACAGGACGTAGCCGCGGTCGGCGATCGAGAGCGCCATGTTCGCATTTTGCTCCACGATGAGCATCGCAACGCCGGCTTCGTGAACCTGCTGGATGATCTCGAAGCTCCGCTCGACAAGGATCGGCGCCAGGCCCATCGAGGGCTCGTCCATCAGAAGCAGCTTCGGATGGGACATGAGAGCGCGTCCGATCGCCACCATTTGCTGCTCTCCCCCGGAGAGGGTGCCGGCGAGCTGGCTGCGCCGCTCGTATAGCAGCGGGAACAGCGAGTAGACCCGCTCGAAGTCGTCCTTCCGGCCCTGCCCGTTCTTGTTCAGGTACGCGCCCATCTCGAGGTTCTCGAGCACGGTCATCGGCGCAAACAAGCGCCGGTTCTCCGGGACGATCGCCATGCCTCGCGCGATCCGGTAGCTCGTCGACCGCTGCGTCACGTTCTCGCCTGCGAACTCGACTGCACCCGTACGCGGCCGAACCAACCCGAGAATCGTCTTCAGCGTCGTCGACTTGCCCGAGGCGTTCCCGCCGAGGAGCGAGACAAGCTCGCCTTCACCCACGTGGAGGTCGAGGTTCTCGAGGATGTGGATCTCTCCGTAATAGGTGTCGATCCCCTCGAGCCGCAGGATGTCCGGTACGCCGTTCGCGCTCACTTCTTTTCCGCCTTGCGCAGGCCGAGGTACGCCTCGACGACGCGCGGATCCGTCGCGACTGCGTCGAACGAGCCCTCGGCGATCTTGATCCCGTGGTCGAGTGCGATCACGCGATCCGAGATACCTTCGACGACGTGCATGTCGTGCTCGATCACGAGAATCGTGTAGCCGGCGTCGTCGCGCAGCTTCCCAATCAGCTCCGTCATCTCCCGCGTCTCGACGGGGTTCATCCCTGCAGCGGGCTCGTCAAGCAGGAGGATGCGCGGATCAGTCGCCATCGCACGCGCAATCTCGAGCCGGCGCCGGTTCGCGTACGAAAGGTTGTAAGCCTGCTGGTCCCAGCGATATCCCATCAGCCGTTGCCCGAAGAATCCAAGCTTCTCTTCGGCAACCCGATTGACCTCACGCTCCTCCCGCCGCGCGCGCGGCAGGCGGAGAATCGACTCGATCACCGTCGCCTTCGTCCGGCCATACTGAACGGCCATGACGTTCTCCTTCACGGTCATGTTGAGGAATAGGCGCAGCGTTTGAAACGTTCGCGCGACTCCCCGAGTCGTGATCTGGTGCGGCGCGAGGCCCACCAGGCTGCGGCCGTCGAGCAGGATGTCGCCCGCATCGGGCCTGTAGATCCCCGTGATCAGGTTGAAGAGCGTCGTCTTGCCGGCGCCGTTCGGCCCGATGACGCTGACGATCTCGCTCTCGTCGACATGCAGATCGAGGCCGGACACGACGATGAGGCCGCCGAACGACTTGTCCACGCCGCAAAGCTCGAGCAGGGGGCGAGCGTTCACACGATCTCCACCCTCGGTGTTCCGAGTAAGCCTTGGGGCCGGACGGTCATGAGCGCGACCAGGAGCGACCCGAAGAGGATCCACCGTGCGACGGCCGGTTGCTCGACGAAGCTGTTTTCCCAGACGACCGCGGCCAGGTAGACGGAGGGAACGAGCGCGACGGTCCTGATCCAGCCGCGCAAGAGCGTGAGGATCAAGATCGCGACGACGAGGCCGACGTACGCGAAACTGCCGAAGCGGCCGTGCCCCGGCGCGGGAATGACGACCCAGTTGGTGATCGCGCCCGCGAGGCGACCGCCTTCGATGACAGAACCGCCCGTCCATGACGGCGCGATGGCCTCGACGAGCGCCTGGGCGGCGATGCCCAACCCGATGATCCCCCCGAGGACTGCGACGAGTCGCCACCAGGGGCGCAGGCTCAGCACGAGCAGGAGAAGAATGACCACGTAGAAGAGGACGCGCGCGTTGTTCTGGGGATTCTCAGGCGCCAAGAACTGGAACGAGACGTTGATCACGATCGCGCCGATGACAGCGCCCGTCAGGCTGCCGAGCCCGCCGAGGATGACGACCGCGTAGATCGTGATCAGAATCGGAACGTCGAAGTTTCCCGCGGTCACGGCGGTGAGCACCGTCGCGAAGATGCACCCCGCGAGACCTGCAATCCCGGCGCCGAAGGCGAACGCCATCAGCTTCAGGCGCTTGACGGGGATGCTCATCGTCTCTGCTGCAAGCGGGTCCTCGCGGAGCGCGCGCCAGGCACGTCCGGTGCGGGACTCGCTCAGGAAGTGGAGCCCGGCGAGAACGAGGACGACGGCGAGGAGCAGGATGTAGTACTGCTGGGCCCTCGTCGTGAACTTGTAGCCGAAGAAGTCCAGCGGGTCGATGTCCGCAATGCCGTTCGGGCCGCCGGTCAGACCCTTGCCGCCGACGGTCGGGTTGCCAACGTTGACGAAGACGACAAACGCCTGGCCGAAGAAAAGCGTGACGATCGCGAGGTAGTCGCCGAGCAGTCGGCGCGAAGGAATGCCGAGGACGAGACCGAGGAGCGCCGTGGCCACGACCACGACGGGAATCGAGGCCGCAGCCGGCCAGTGAATCCCGTACTGCGCAGAAGAGAGCTCGGCGTAGAAGTACGCCCCGAACCCGAAGAAGGCGACGTAACCGAGGTCCAGCAGACCGGCGTAGCCGACGACGACGTTGAGCCCCAGCCCGAGGAGGACGTAGAGCAGCGTGAAGATCCCGTAGCTGAAAAGATCGCCACGCCCCATCCAGACGGGCAGCGTGGCAGCGAACACCGCGAAGAGCGCAAGCCGTGCAGGAGCCGGAACCGCCGAGACGACACGGCGAGCGAGCCCGGCTAACCCGGTGTGACGCTCGAGCCGTTCCTCGACCTGCGCGACCCACTCGTCGACCCCCACACGCGGTCGGTCGCGCGCGTCGGGCGGGGTCGGAAGATCCGGGATGTCGCCGCCCGAGCCCACTCAGACCTTCTGGATCGCGCGCGTGCCGAGCAGGCCGCTTGGTCGCACGAGTAGGACGAAGATGAGGATCCCGAAGACGATCAGGTCCGACCACCGGCCACCCACGTACCCGGTCGCATACGCCTCGGCGAGCCCGACGAGTATCCCACCGAGCATCGCTCCCGGGATGCTGCCGATTCCGCCCACGACAGCCGCGGTAAAGCCCTTGAGGCCGGCGAGAAATCCCATGAAGTGGAAGATCTGGCTGAAGAGCAGGCCGAACATGACTCCGGCGGCGCCCGCGAGCATCGAGCCGATCAAGAAGGTCGAGGCAATGACGCGGTCGACGTCGATCCCCATCATCGCGGCCGCCTCGCGATCGAAGGCGGTGGCGCGCATCGCCTTTCCGATCCGCGTTCGCGCGACCAGGAGCGTGAGGCCCACCATCAGCCCGAGGCTCGTCGCGAGCACCAGGATCTGGACCAGCTGGACGTTGACCCCGTTCACGACGAAGACGGCGTCGGAGAGAGGCCCGGGGACGAACTGCTTCGGGTGCGCGGAGCCGAGGAGGTAGGAGTTGTACGTGCGAAAGCTTGCTCCGAAGAGGAGCAGCACGCTGTTCTGAAGGAAGAACGAGACGCCGAGCGCGCTGATCAGCGGAGCGATCCGCGGCGCGTCCCTCAGCGGGCGATAGGCGAACCGTTCGATCACGACGCCGAGAGCGCCCGAGCCGAACATCGCTCCGACGAACATCAGCACGATCAGCAGTGCAACCGCGATGTTCGGCGACAGCGGGCCGCCAAGCCCGTTGAGAATGCCGTACCCGACGAAGGCTCCCACCATGTAGACGTCTCCGTGCGCGAAGTTCAAGAGCTTGAGGATCCCGTAGACCATCGTGTACCCGAGCGCAATGAGCGCGTAGAGACTCCCGAGCGTCAGGCCGTTGACCAGGAGCTGGGTGGGCAGCTGAGTGTCGACAGCGAGCAGCAGATCCACGGAGCGGAAAGGTTGTCATAACGACGTGCGGCCCATCGAGTGGATGGGCC